>DASYNV010000136.1:0-6179 GCA_036008365.1 Steroidobacteraceae bacterium
TCGGCCGACCCAACGTCGGCAAGTCGACGCTGTTCAATGCGCTGACGCGCACGCACGCGGCGATCGTGGCCGATGTGCCCGGGGTCACGCGCGATCGGCAATACGGCTACACGCGCGTCGGCAGCACACCCGCGGTGCTGATCGACACCGGCGGCTTGATCGAGAATCCCAAGGGCCTCGATGCGCAGATGCGCATTCAAACCGAAAAAGCAGTGGCCGAGGCCGATCGCATCGTGATGCTGGCCGATGCGCGCGCCGGGCTCACCGCGCGGGATCAGTTCATCGCGCGTGAACTGCGGCGCACGGGCAAGCCGGTGGTGCTGGCACTCAACAAGGCCGAGGGCCTCGAAGCCGACCTGATCGCGGCCGATTTTCACGTACTCGGATTGGGAACACCGCTGGCGGTCGCGGCCGCCCATGGCCAGGGATTGCTCACGCTCATGGAGGCGACGCTCGAAGGACTCGAGCCGCAGGAGCCGCCGGCAGAAGAACGCACCGCGATTCGCGTCGCGATCATCGGCCGCCCCAACGTCGGCAAATCGACGTTGGTCAACCGGTTGATCGGCGAGGAGCGCGTGATCGCGAGCGATCAGCCCGGTACCACGCGCGACAGCATCCTGGTGCCGTTTCAACGCAATGGCCGCGATTTCGTGCTGGTCGATACCGCGGGTGTGCGCCGGCGCGCGCGCGTCGAGGATGCGGTCGAGCGCGCCAGCATCGCCAAGACGCTGCAGGCGATCGCTGAGGCGCATGTCGTGATCATGACGCTCGATGCGCACGACAACATCGGCGAGCAGGACGCGAGCGTGCTGGGCCAGGCGCTCGAGCGCGGACGCGTGTTGCTGATCGCGGTCAACAAGTGGGACGGCATCGCGGCGGAGCAGCGCGAGCAGATCCGTACTCAGCTGTCGCTGAAGCTGGACTTCGTGCCGTTCGCGCCGCTGCATTTCATCTCGGCGCGTCACGGAACCGGTGTCGGCGAGCTGGCGCGCGATGCGATCCGCGGCTATGACGCGGCGATGCGCGAGATGCCGACGCCGGCGCTGACACGCACGCTCGAGCGCGCGCTCGAGGCGCACCAGCCGCCGCTGGTCAAAGGCCGGCGCATCAAGCTGCGCTATGCGCATCAGGGCGGGCGCAACCCGCCGCGCATCGTCATTCACGGCAATCAGACCATCGACGTGCCTGAGGCCTACCGGCGGTATCTGGCCAACGTCTACCGCGAGGCGTTCGATCTGTTTGCGACGCCGGTGGCGATCGAGTTTCGCACCGACAGCAATCCCTACGATCGGCGCGCGGCTAAGAAGCGGGCGCGCCCTTCGAGGGCAGGAACAATGCCGGGTCGACGAATTGGCCGTTGAGCGCGACGCCGAAATGCAAGTGCGGTCCGGTGACGCGGCCGGTGGCGCCGACCTTGCCGATGATGTCGCCGCGGTGCACGGCGTCACCTGTTTTCACGCCGATGGCCGACAGGTGGCAGTAGAACGTGATCAGGCCCTCGCCATGATCGATCAGCACCGTGTTGCCGCTGAAGAAGTAATCGCCGGTGTCGATCACGGTGCCGTCGGCGGCGGCGTGGATCGGCGTGCCGGTGGCCGCGGCGATGTCCATGCCGGAGTGCGGCGCACGCGGCTCATTGTTGAAGACGCGGCGACGGCCGAAGGAGCTGGTGCGCACGCCGTTGATCGGCGGCAGCAGCCGCAGCGAGGCCGGGGTGCGCTCCTCGAACGTAGCGAGCACGGTGTGCACGTGCTCGGTCTCGCGTTCGGCGCGCGTGCCGTCCTCGGGCGACAGATCGACTTTCGAGGGCGGCACCGTGAGCCGCTGCTCCTGATACCGCTTGGACGCGATTGTGAAGCTCAGCGGTTGCGGCGGCGCATCGGCCGCGGTCTGGATCGACAGGGCTGCCTCCCCCGTCTGGGCGCTCAGTGGGATGCCGACGACTGCGAGCCAGTGGCCGGCACTTTTTCGCACCATGACGCGCTTGCCGTCATAGCTCGCGAGCGGTGGCGAGCTTGTAGCGGCGACATCACCGCCAATGCGCAGCTCCGCCACCCCCCCCGGTACCTGGCTCGCGCGCGGCAGCGTACCGTCGTGCGCGGGCGTCGCGGCCAGCGCACTGCCGATCGTCGCGCCGGTCAGCGCGAGCAGGGCGGCACCGCAGCGGCTCATGAGCGCCGCTCGAGCACCGTGCCTCGCAGGCTGCCCTGCGCCAGCCGCGCATCGAAAGTCTCGCCGACGGCGAGCTGAGCGGCGCCCGTGATCAACCCGCCGTTGGCGCTGCGCGTGATCACCGCAAAGCCGCGCGCCAGCGTGGCCAGCGGGCTGATTGCCTGCAGGGCCCGCGCAGCGCCATCGAGCCGCGCGGCGCCGGCGGCCAGCCGGGCGCGCAGCGCCAGCCGCAGACGCGCTTCGAGCTCATCGAGCCGCTGGCTGTGCTGCTGCAGCCGCGCGCCGGGATGCGCCTGGTGCAGGCGGCGCAGCAGTGCATCGAGACGCGCTTGCTCGCTTCGGAGCGTGCGGCGCGCTGCGGCCGCAAAGCGGGCAGCCAGCTGCCCGAGCCGGTGCAGCCAGACGGCCGCGTCCGGCGCTACGAGCTGCGCGGCGCCCGAGGGCGTCGGCGCGCGCACATCGGCGACGAAGTCGGCAATCGTAAAATCGATCTCGTGGCCGATGCCCGTCACGATCGGAATCGGGCAGCGCAGGATCGCGCGCGCGAGGCGCTCATCGTTAAAGGCCCAGAGATCCTCGAGCGAACCGCCGCCGCGGGCCAGGATCAGCACGTCGCACTCGGCCCTGGCTCCGGCGAGCTCGAGCGCCGCGATCAGGGCCGCGGCGGCCGCGGCACCCTGCACCGGCGACGGGTAGATCAGCACCTGGGCGCATGGGTAGCGGCGTGCGAGGATGTGCAGGATGTCGCGCACGGCGGCCCCGGTCGGGGAGGTGATGACGCCGATACGCCGGGGCGCCACCGGCAGGGGTCGCTTGCGCTCCGGCGCGAACAGCCCCTCCGCGGCCAGACGCGCCTTGAGCTCATCGAAGGCCCGCTGGAGCGCGCCGACCCCCGCGTCCTCCATGAGTTCGACCAGCAGCTGATAGTCACCGCGCGGCTCGTAGAGACTGACTCGGCCGAAGGCCTGGATCTGCTGGCCTTCCTTGGGGGTGAAGCGCGTGAGGCTATTGCGCTGGCGGAACATGGCGCAGCGCACCTGGGCATCGCGATCCTTGAGCGAGAAGTACCAGTGGCCTGAGGCCGGGCGCGACAGATTCGAGATCTCGCCCTGCACCCACAGGGCCGCCAGGCCCGACTCGAGCAGCGAGCGTACCTCCCGATTCAGCCGCGACACCGAATACACGGTGCGCACCGGCGGTAGCGATTCGGAGGTGCGGTCGGCGGGACGGGTCTTTATTGGCACAAGCACCTCCGCCGGCGAAGTCTACCGTAAACCCAGCCGAGGCCGTACAATGGCGCGCTTCTTCTCGTAGGCCCCGAGGGCTCATGCGAATTCTCGAAGAGGCACTGACCTTCGACGACGTCCTGCTCGTACCGGCGCGCTCCGACGTCCTGCCTCGTGAAGTCGATCTGTCCAGCGCGTTGACACGCAAGATACGGCTTGGCCTGCCGATCCTGTCCTCGGCCATGGACACCGTGACCGAGGCTCGGCTTGCGATCACGATGGCGCAGGAAGGCGGCATCGGCATCGTGCACAAGAACATGCCGATCGAAGCCCAGGCGCGCGAAGTGGCGCGCGTCAAGAAGTTCGAGAGCGGCGTCATCGTCGATCCGATCACCGTGCCACCCGATACCACCATCCGGCAGGTGATCGAACTCACGCGTGCGCGCGGCATCTCGGGCGTGCCCGTGGTCAGCGGCAGCAAGGTGCTTGGCATCGTCACGCATCGCGATCTGCGCTTCGAACGCGCGCTCGATGCGCCGGTGAGCTCGGTCATGACGCCCAAATCGCGCCTGATCACGGTGCGAGAGAATGCACCCAAGGAAGAAGTGCAGCGCCTGCTGCACAAGCACCGCATCGAGAAGGTGCTGGTCGTCAACGGTGACGATGAGCTCAAGGGCATGATCACGGTCAAAGACTTCCAGAAGGCCACCGAATTTCCGCGCGCCTGCAAGGACGAGGGTGGACGCCTGCGCGTCGGGGCTGCGGTCGGCACCACGCCCGATACGCTCGATCGGGTGACGGCGCTGCGTGAAGCCGGCGTCGATGTGATCGTGCTCGACACCTCGCATGGTCACTCGCGCGGCGTTCTCGAGATGATTACGCGGCTGAAATCGCGCTGGGGCGATCTCGACTTGATCGCGGGTAACATCGTCACGCGCGAAGCCGCGCTCGACCTGGTCGCTGCCGGCGCCGATGCGGTCAAGGTCGGCATCGGCCCGGGCTCGATCTGCACCACGCGCGTCGTGGCGGGCGTCGGTGTGCCGCAGATCTCGGCCGTGGCAGCGGTGGCAGCCGCGCTCGAGGGCAAGGGCGTGCCGCTGATCGCCGATGGCGGCATCCGCTATTCCGGCGATCTGGCCAAGGCGATCGTCGCCGGCGCCTATGCAGTCATGATCGGGGGCATGTTTGCGGGCACCGAGGAATCGCCCGGCGAGGTCGAGCTCTACCAGGGAGCCTCCTATAAGGCCTATCGCGGCATGGGCTCACTCGGTGCCATGTCGGAACGTCATGGATCGGCGGATCGCTACTTTCAGGACACGGCCACGGAGCTCGAGAAGCTGGTGCCCGAGGGCATCGAGGGCCGCGTGCCCTACAAGGGCAGCCTCGTCAGCATTCTCTATCAGCTGGCCGGCGGCCTGCGTGCCGCGATGGGCTACACGGGCAGCGCCAGCATCGAGCAGATGCGCACGCGCCCGAGCTTCGTGCGCGTCACCACCGCGGGCGTGCGCGAAAGTCATGTGCATGACGTGAGCATCACCAAGGAGGCGCCGAATTATCGCGTCTCCTGAACGAGTAGCCGTTGCTGCAAGCGAGGGCGTCGCGCCGAGCCCTGACATTCATGCGCACAAGATTCTGATCCTCGATTTCGGCGCGCAATACACGCAACTGATTGCACGCCGCGTGCGCGAGCTCGGTGTTTACTGCGAGATCCATCCCTGCGACATCAGCGATGCGGAGGTGCGCGCGTTCGGCGCGCGCGGCGTGATCCTGTCGGGCGGACCGGAGTCGGTGACCGACGCGGCCCCGCCGAGAGCGCCCGAGTCCGTATTCACACTCGAGGTGCCCGTGCTCGGCATCTGCTACGGCATGCAGACCATGGCGCAGCAGCTCGGCGGCCGGGTCGCCGCCGGCGCGGTGCGCGAGTTTGGCTATGCCGAGGTGCAGGTGCGCGCACCGAGCCGCCTGCTCGATGGTCTGTCTGACCGTGAGCGCGACGGCGCCGCGGTGCTCGATGTCTGGATGAGCCACGGCGATCGCGTCGAAGTATTGCCGCCGGGTTTTGCTGCGCTCGCGAGCACTCACAACGCACCCTTTGCGGCCATGGCGGACGAGCGCCGCCAATTCTACGGTGTGCAGTTTCATCCCGAGGTCACGCACACGCGCCAGGGCACGGCCGTGCTCGAGCGCTTCGTGCGCGAGATCTGCGGCTGCGAGGCGCGCTGGACCGTCGGCAACATCATCGAGGATCTGATCGCGCGCGTGCGTGCGCAGGTCGGCAATGCCCAGGTGCTGCTCGGGCTTTCGGGCGGTGTGGACTCCTCGGTGGTCGCCGCGCTGCTGCAACGGGCGATCGGCCAGCAGCTCACCTGCGTGTTCGTCGATCATGGATTACTGCGGCTCGGCGAGGGCGATCAGGTCATGCAGGTCTTCGCCAAGCGCCTGAGCGCGCGCGTGATTCGGGTGCAGGCCGAGGAGCGCTTCATGACGGCGCTGCGCGGCGTCAGTGATCCGGAAGCCAAGCGCAAGATCATCGGCCGCCAGTTCATCGAAGTGTTCGAAGAGCAGGCGCGCGCGCTCGAGGACATTCGCTTCCTGGCGCAAGGCACGATCTATCCGGATGTGATCGAATCCGCGGGCGTGCGCACCGGCAAGGCGCACGTCATCAAATCGCATCACAACGTCGGTGGCCTGCCGGCGGACCTGAAATTCGAGCTGATCGAACCACTGCGCGAGCTGTTCAAGGACGAGGTGCGGCGCATCGGCGTCGAGCTCGGTTTGCCG
>DASYNV010000137.1:0-7795 GCA_036008365.1 Steroidobacteraceae bacterium
AGCCCGGCGAACAGCAGCGCGTTGAGCAGCCAGAACGCGAACACACCGGGCAGCAGCCACTCGAGCCGGATCCGTGAGGCGAGCGCGGCATAGATCGGCGAGGCGATCAGCGTACCGACAAAGGTACCGGCAAACAGATCCTGCAGTCCCACCGTGCCGATCAGGGTTGCGAGCGTGTCGCGCACCGGCCGCAGGATGTAGAAACTCGCGAACAGCGCGACGTTGCAAAGACACGCGAGCACCAGCGTGCGGCGCTCGGTCGGATGAATCGATGCGGGTACGGCGCTCAGAACAGATCCCTGCGGCTAGCGCACCCGCCACAGCAGCAGCAGCGCGGCCGCCGCCAACAGCGCGGTCGGCACCCACGCCAGCAGCAGCGGGTTGAGATTGAACACCAGGGTGCCGCTCTCGACCAGGCGCTGCAGGAAGAAGTACACCAGTCCCAGCGCCAAGCCGAGCGTGGTCCGCGCGCTCAGCGATGTGGATCGCAGCGCGCCGAACCCGAATGGCAGCGCAAACACCAGCGCCACCAGGATGCCGACCAGGCGTGCCGACCGCGACCAGAAGGCGAAGATGTATTGCTTGGCGTCGAGGTGGTTGTCACGCAGGTAGCGTATCGCCGTATAGAGCGTGTGCAGCGCCAACTCGCCCGGGTCGGCGATCGCGAGCTGCAGCAGATCGGCGCCGGCGGCGGTCTGCAGCGAGCGTTGCGTGGACTGCAGGCTGGTGACCGAGTGGTCGGTGAAACGCGACTCGGCATAACCCTGCAACTGCCAGGACTGGGCGCCGACCGCGAGCGCATGATCGGCGTGGCCAACGGCCGCGAGCCGGTTGTCCGCCGCCAGATCGAAAATCAGCATGCCGCCGAACTGCGCCATGCTCGAGCGCCCCTGCACATTCAGGATCGTGTCGCCGTCGCGAATCCACGCGCCGCCGGCACCGGCGAAACTGATGTTCGAGTACTTGGCAAACGCCTTGCGTTCATCGGCCAATTGCGCCAGCGGTTGCGCCAGGAACTCCCCGATGAGCAGCGACGTGCCGATCAGCAGCCCCGCGCTGATCAGCGCCGCGAGGCTCAGGCGCAGCTTCGACATGCCCGCGGCGCGCATGATCGTCATCTCCTGGCTGCGCGCCAACACGCCGATGCCGAGCAGCGCGCCGACCAGCGCGCCGGCGGGAAAGGATTCGAGCGCGAACTGCGGCACCGACATCGCCGCATACTCGAGCGCATCGATCATGCCGTAGTGACCGACGCCGACATCGCCCTGCTCGCCGATGAACACGAACAGCGTGCCGAGCATCACCAGCACGGCCATGACCATGGCGATGGCCGACAGCAGCGTGCGGGCGATGTAGCGATCGAGCAGTGTCATGGCGTCCGCCGGCGTGCGCGCAGGCGACGCTTGAGCTTTGGCAGCATCAGGCTCAGTACCGCCCCGAGCAGAAACAGGCCATGCACCCACCAGAGCCCGAGCGCCAGCGAGGTCTTGCCGTGCGCGAGCCAGGTTCGACCGGCGAGCGCAAGGTTGGCGTAGAGCGCGAATACCAGCACCGCGATCCAGACGTGCGCATAACGGCCCTCCCGCGGCCGCAGCCGCCCGAGCGGTACCGCCAGCG
Organism: Steroidobacteraceae bacterium; assembly: GCA_036008365.1. Lineage (GTDB taxonomy): Bacteria > Pseudomonadota > Gammaproteobacteria > Steroidobacterales > Steroidobacteraceae > FEN-1191. The sequence continues at coordinate 1,618 of DASYNV010000137.1, forward strand.
AGGTCAGCACCAGCGCCATGATCGGCAGGCCCAGCCGCCATTGCAGCTCGGCCTTGAGCTTCGGATCGCCGCTGTGGAGCAGCTGCGCCGTGCTCATCTCATCGAGGCGCTGCGCCCGCCGGGTGCTGTCGGGCGTGCGGATCGGAATCAGCTGCTCATCGAATCGCATGATGTGGTAGCGCGTGCTGCCCGGCACCCCTTCCAGACGCTGGCCGTCATACAGCGTGATGGTTTCGCTCTGGCCGTCGCTCGAGCGCGCGTAGTGCGCGCGCCGCGCCACGGTGGTTTCGATCGCCGGTCCGTTGCTGCGCTTGACGAAGACGCCGGTCAAATCGCCGTTGGCATCGGCGGCGCGCGCGAATACGACGATGCGGCCGCCGGCGAAGCTGCGGAATTTGCCGGGCGCCAGCGGTGCCGTGACGCTCGCCCGCAGGGCCTCATCGCGCATGGTGGCCTCGGCCGCAGCCGCGCGCGGCGCCAGCTCGAAATTGATCAGTGTGATCAAAGCCGTGATCGGCAGCGCCAGCACCCAGACCGCGGCAGCGACCCGGCCGACTCCGACGCCGCAGGCCTGCGCTGCGGCCATTTCGCTGTCGTGATAGAGCCGCCCAAACGCCAGCACGATGCCCAACAGCAAACCGATCGGTAACAGCAAAGCGACGTTCTGGGCGGCCCCAAGGCCGATCAGCTCGAGCACGAAACCCCTCTCGTACTGCAACTGCGCCGCACGTGCCAGCACCGTGCCGACCTGATTGACGAACAGGATGGCGAACAGCACCAGCGTCACGCCAACGAAGTTGACGGTCATTTCCCGGAGCAGGTAGCGCTGCAGAATTCGCAATAGGCCCTCTTTACTCCAGCCGGCTTCGGCTACACTCGCGGCACAACATCGCCGCCGCGCGCCGTGGCGGCCGCTAAGTTATACGAATATTTCGCAGGCAAACAAGGATTAACCAGATGCGATTCGAAGCTTTCCGTCGCCGGGCCGCCCAACAGCGCAGCGACTGCCTAGTCATCGGCGTGTTTGAGCGCGCCGAGCTCGGCACTGAAGCGCAGGCCGTCGATCGGGCAATGCGCGGGCGGGTGCGCGCGTTGCTGGCGCGCGGTGATTTCTCGGGCCGTACCGGTGAAACGCTGCTGATCATCGACCCCACGGGCATCCGCAGCGCGCGTCTGCTGCTGGTAGGGCTGGGCGGCAAGCTCCAGTACAACCGGCGCGGCTGGCGGCGGGCGCTCGGCCACGCGGTGACGGCGCTGACGCGCACGCGCGTGGTCTCGGCGGCACTGGCGCTCGAGCGGCCCGCGGCCCGCGAGCTCGATGATTACTATTTCGGCCGCGCCATTGCCGAGACCACGGGCGCCAGCCTGTACCGCGTCAACGATTTGAAGTCGGCGCGTAAACCGCGTCTGCCGGCGCTGGCGCGGGTGCAGTGCGGACCGGTCGACGCTGCGGGACTCGCCGCGGTACGGCGCGGACTGGCCGCCGGCGCGGCGCTCGCCGAGAGCGCCCGTCTGCTGCGCAACCTCGGTAACCTGCCGGCCAACGTGTGCACGCCGCGCTATCTGGCTGCGCAGGCGCGCGAGCTCGAGCGCACCTACCGCCGGCGGCTGCGTGTACGCATTTTCGAAACCGCGGCTCTGCGCCGCCTCAAGATGGGCTGCTTCCTGGCGGTCACGCGCGGCAGCGAAGAGCCACCGCGTTTCATCGTGCTGGAGTACCGCGGCGCGCGCCGCGGACGCGCCCCGGTGGTGCTGGTCGGCAAGGGCGTCACCTTCGACACCGGTGGAATCTCGCTCAAGGATCCGCCCAACATGGACGAGATGAAGTTCGACATGTGCGGCGCAGCCACGGTGCTCGCCGCCATCGACTACGCCGCACGCAGCGAGCTCAAGCTGAATGTGGTCGGCCTGGTACCCGCGTGTGAGAACATGCCGGACGGCCGCGCCATCAAGCCCGGCGACATCGTCACGAGTGCTTCGGGCCAGACGGTCGAGATCCTGAACACCGATGCCGAGGGACGGCTCATCCTGAGCGACGCGCTCAACTATGCGCGCCGCTACGACCCCGAGGCGGTGGTCGATTTTGCGACTCTGACCGGCGCCTGCGTGATCGCGCTCGGCAATCATTTCAGCGGCGTCATGGCCAACGATGATGCGCTCGCACGCGAACTGGTGGAGGCCGGTGCGCGCACGGACGATCGCGCCTGGCAGCTGCCACTGACCGAAGACTACGGCGATCAACTGCGCAGCAACTTCGCCGACATGGCCAACGTCGCCGGCCGCGAGGGCGGCGCCATCACCGCGGCGGCCTTCCTCGGCAAGTTCACACAGGGGCTGCGCTGGGCGCACATGGATATCGCCGGCACCGCATGGACCGGGGGCGCCGCCAAGGGCGCGAGCGGCCGCCCGCTGTCGCTCGTCGGAGATTTCCTGAGCCGCCGCGCGGGTGGCTGAGGCGGGCGCGCCAACGCCGCGCGGGTCAAGCGCACGGCGTGTGGATTTCTACGTGCTGAGCGGCACGGAGGAACGCGCCCGCTTCAAGCTGGGTTGCAAGCTTGCCGAGCAGGCCTACCTGGCGGGCGAGCGTGTGTTCGTCTGGCTCGATGAGCCGCACGCGCTCGCGCGATTCGACGAACTGCTCTGGACCTTTGCCGATCGCAGCTTCGTGCCGCACGAAATCTATGCCGACGCGGCGCAGTGGGACGACACACCGGTGCTGCTTGGCTGCGGCCCGCAGCCGCAGCAGCCCTTCAACCTGCTGGTCAACCTGGGCAATGCAATTCCAGCCGCCGCCGCGCACGCGACCCGCATCGTCGAGCTCATCGACGCGGACGCAGAGCGGCGGCGGGCCGGCCGCAACCGCTTTCGCCAATACCGTGAACAGGGTCTCACACCCGAGACTCACAGCATCACGGACCAGGAATCGCCGTAGGCGCCTTGGCGCCGTGCCTGCCGTCTTATAATCGCCGCCTTTGGTTGATCGTGGTCGCCGATGGATAAGGATTACTCGCCCGCCGAAATCGAACAGCGCCTCTACCAGCGATGGGAGGCGGCCGGATACTTCGCGCCGCGCAATGCCGGGACCAGCTACTGCATCATGATCCCGCCCCCGAATGTCACCGGCACGCTGCATATGGGGCATGCCTTTCAGGATACCGTCATGGATGCGCTGACGCGGCGACAGCGCATGCGCGGCGCGGCCACACTCTGGCAGCCCGGCATGGACCATGCCGGCATCGCCACACAGATGGTGGTCGAGCGCATCCTCAACGCCGAGGGGCGACGGCGCACCGATCTGACGCGCGAGGCCTTCGTCGAGCGCGTCTGGGCGTGGAAGGAGCAGTCGGGCGGCACCATCTCACGCCAGCTGCGCCGCCTGGGCGCTTCGGTGGATTGGTCGCGCGAGCGATTTACGCTCGATCCGGGGCTGTCGCAGGCCGTCATGGAAGCCTTCGTCCGGTTGCACGAGCAGGGCCTGATCTATCGCGGTGAGCGATTGGTCAACTGGGACCCGGTGCTGCGCACGGCCTTGTCGGACCTGGAGGTGCTGTCGGAAGAGGAAGCCGGCCAGCTCTGGTATCTGCGCTACCCGTTGAGCGACGGCGATGGTCATGTCGTGGTCGCGACCACGCGCCCTGAGACCATGCTGGGCGATGCCGCGGTGGCAGTGAACCCGGACGACCTGCGCTACCGCCACCTGATCGGCCGCAGGGTGCGGCTGCCGCTGGCCGAGCGCACAATACCCATCATTGCCGACAGCTACGTCGATCCGGCCTTCGGCACCGGCTGCCTCAAGATCACCCCGGCGCACGATTTCAACGATTACGCCATCGGCCAGCGCCATGCGCTGCCGTTGATCAACATCTTCACCCCCGAGGCGCGGCTTAACGAGCGAGCGCCCGCGCGGCTGCGCGGCCTGGACCGATTCGAGGCCCGCCAGCGCATCGTCGAGGAACTGAGCCTCGCCAATCTCGTCGAGCGCATCGAGCCGCACAAACTCATGACACCGCGCGGCGATCGCACCGGTGCGGTGATCGAACCCTATCTCACCAAGCAGTGGTACGTGAAGGTCGGGCCGCTCGCCGCCGAAGCCATTGCGGCGGTGGAGTCCGGCCGCGTGCGCTTCATACCCGAGAACTGGGACAAGGAGTTCTTTCGATGGATGCGCAACATCCAGGACTGGTGCATCAGCCGTCAGCTCTGGTGGGGCCATCGCATTCCGGCCTGGTACGACGAGCACGGCAACATCTTCGTGGCGCGCACCGAGGATGCGGCCCGCAGCGCCGCGCGCTCGCATCACGGCGTCGATGTGCCGCTGCGCCAGGACGAGGACGTGCTCGACACCTGGTTCTCCTCCGGCCTATGGCCGTTCTCGACGCTCGGCTGGCCCGCGAAGACCGCCGAGCTGGCGCGCTTCTACCCGACCAACGTGCTGGTCACGGGATTCGACATCATCTTTTTCTGGGTCGCGCGCATGATCATGCTCGGTCTCAAATTCATGGGCGATGTGCCATTCCGCGAGGTCTACGTGCATGGCCTGGTTCGCGACGCAGAAGACCAGAAGATGTCGAAGTCCAAGGGCAACGTCATCGATCCGCTCGACATCATCGACGGCATCGAGCTGCCGGCGCTGCTGACCAAGCGCACCACCGGGCTGCTGCAGCCGCATCTGGCCGCCAGCGTCGAAAAAGCCACGCGCAAGCAATACCCCGAAGGCATTCCGGCCTACGGCACCGACGCTCTGCGCTTCACCTTTGCCTCGCTCGCAACCCAGAGCCATGACATTCGCTTCGATCTCGCGCGCGTGGGCGGAAACCGCAACTTCTGTAACAAGATCTGGAACGCCGCGCGCTTCGTTCTGCTGCGGGCCGCCGAGCCGTCCGAGGGCGCCACCGGCCGCGATGCGCCTGCACCGCCTGCGGGCGTGCCGCCCCTGGTGGCCGATCGCTGGATCCGCTCGCGTCTCGGCGCCACGATCCAGGCGGTCGATACGGCCTTCAATGACTACCGCTTCGATTTCGCGGCCAGCGCACTCTATGAATTCACCTGGCACGAGTTCTGCGACTGGTACCTCGAGATCGTCAAACCCGTGCTGCAGTCGCAGGATCCGGCAGCCGCACGCGCGGCACGCACCACGCTGCTGCAGGTGCTCGAGACCTTGTTGCGGCTGCTGCACCCGCTGATGCCTTTCATCACCGAGGAAATCTGGCAGCGCGTCGCGCCGCTCGCGGGCGTCGCCGGCGATAGCATCGTCATCGCGGCGTGGCCGAATGCGGCCGACTTCCCGAGCGATGCCGCAGCCGAGCGCGAAATGCAATGGGTGGTGCAGGCGGTGCTCGGCATCCGCCAGATCCGCGGCGAGATGGACATCGCCTCATCGCGCCGGGTACCGCTGCTGCTGCAGCATGCCAGCGCACCGGATCTGCGCCTGGTCGAGCGGCACCAGGGGTTGCTGTCGCATCTGGCCGGACTGGCGAGCGTGCGCGCGCTGCCGGAAGGCGAAGCAGCGCCGCCCGCGGCCGCGGCCATGGTCGGTGAGCTGACGCTGCTGGTGCCGATGGCGGGGCTCATCGAACCAGCGAGCGAACTGAAGCGGCTCGAGCGGCGCCTGCAGAAGATCGAACAGGAGCTCAGCCGGTCCCGCGGCATGCTCGCCAACGATCACTTCGTGCACAACGCTCCCGCCGAAGTCGTAACGCTCGAGCGGCAGCGCCTGGCCGAGCGCGAACGCGAACGCCACGGAGTGACGCGCCACATCGAGCAGGTGCGTGCGCTGCGCTGACATGAGTAGTCTCAGCGCCACCATCGCGGCCATCGAGCGCGTCATCATCGGCAAGGGCCCACAGGTGCGGCTGTGCCTGGCCTGCCTGATCGCGCGCGGTCATCTGCTGATCGAGGATGTGCCCGGCGTCGGCAAGACCACGCTGGCGCAGACTCTGGCGCGCGTGCTGGGACTCGAATGGTCACGACTGCAGTTCACGAGCGACATGCTGCCGGCCGACATCGTCGGCGTCTCGATCTTCGACCGCGCCACCAACAAGTTCCAGTTCCGGCGCGGTCCCGTGTTCACGCAGCTGCTGCTGGCCGATGAGATCAATCGCGCCAGTCCCAAGGCGCAGAGCGCATTGCTCGAGGCCATGGAAGAGCGCCAGGTCAGCATCGACGGCATCACGCACGC
>DASYNV010000138.1:0-2245 GCA_036008365.1 Steroidobacteraceae bacterium
CAGGCGACTGCGGCCGATCCTGCTCGGGCAGGATCCGATCGCGCACGAGAAGCTTTGGGATCAGATGCACCGCATCATGGTGCACGGACGGCAAGGCGACGCGATGCTGGCGATCAGCGCGATCGACTGTGCGTTGTGGGACCTGAAGGGGCGCTGGCTCGATCAGCCGGTGTATCGCCTGATCGGTGGGCCGACGCGCGATGTGGTGCCGTGTTATGCGTCGATGCTGGGGTTTGCGGTGCGCGATCTGGGGCGCGTGCGGGCGCGCGCGGCGGAGTACCAGGCGCTGGGGTACCGGGCGCAGAAATGGTTCTTCCGGCATGGGCCGATGAGCGGGCCGGAAGGGATGCGCGACAACGTTGCGCTGGTGCGCACGCTGCGCGAGACGCTCGGCGAGGATGCCGACATCATGCTGGATTGCTGGCAGTCGTTCGACCCGATCTACGCGATCGAGCTGGCCGAGCGCATTTCCGAGTACCGGCCTCGGTGGCTGGAGGAGTGCGTGATGCCCGACCGCATCGACAGCTATCGCCGGGTCAAGGCGGCGACGCGCATCCCGCTGTCCGGCGCCGAGCACGAATACACGCGCTGGGGGTTCAAGCGGTTCATCGACGCGGAGGCGTTGGATATTCTGCAACCGGATATCTATTGGGCCGGCGGGTTGAGCGAGACACTGAAGATCGCGGCGTATGCCTCGGTGCACGATGTGATGGTGATCCCGCATGGGCATTCGACACCGGTCAACCTGCACTTCTCGTTGGCGCAGTCACCGTTGCTGACGCCGGTGCAGGAGTACCTGGTGAAGTGGAACACCATCAACCAGCATTTTCTGGCGCATCCGATGGTGCCGGAGGGCGGGGCGTTGGGTCTGCCGCGCCAGGCCGGGCTGGGGATGGACCTCGATCCAGGCAAGATCGAGCGGCAGACCGAGGTGTTGGCCTGACTCTGATAGGCGTTCGGATAGCGGGAACGCGTCGCCCCGCCGACGTCGGATGCGCCGCCTTGCACGGGTGCACGATCGCGGGCACATGCGGCGCATGACCGTTCCCTCGACCCGCACCATCGCCTGGGCGACCGCGCTGGCCGGTGCGCTCGCCATGGCGATCGCGCTGATTGCGGAGCACTGGCTCGAGTTCGCACCCTGCGCGCTGTGCCTGTGGGAACGCTGGCCGTACCGGGTGCTGATATCGCTGGGACTGATCGCGGCCGTGCTGCCGCGCGGGCCGGCGCGCGCCGTGCTGTGGGTCGCCGTGCTGGTCGCACTCGTCGAGGCGGCGCTCGCGGCCTTGCATCTTGGGGTCGAGCAGCATCTCTGGCCCAGCCCGCTGCCCGAATGCATCGCGCCGCGATTCACCGGCGGCAACATCGCGGATATGCTGAAGGCGATGCCGGCGCACCCCGCGAAGCCGTGCGACTCGCCGAGCTATCTGCTGCCGTTCCTGCCGGTGTCGATGGTGGCGATGAATCTGCTCTATGCCGCGGCGTTCACGCTGGCGCTGGCCGGCGCGCTGTGGCGCACCAGGCGGCACTCGACATGACCGAAACGACTGTACGGCTCCCAGGCGATCCGACGGCACAGGCAACAGTCGCGCGCATGATCCGCGTGGACCATGCCGGCGAATACGCCGCGGTGCGCATCTACCAGGGGCAGCTCGCCGCACTGCGTGCGCGGGGCAAGACGGACCTTGTGCGGCATATGCTGGCGCAGGAGCAGCACCACCTCGCGACGTTCGACAGCCTGATCGCGGACCGCCGAGTGCGTCCGACCGCGCTCCTGCCGGTCTGGCACATCGCGGGGTTCGCACTGGGCGCACTGACCGCGGCGCTGGGCGAGCGGTCTGCCATGGCCTGCACCGTGGCCGTCGAGGAAACCATCGACGCCCACTACCAGAAGCAGATCGCGGCCCTCGACCAGACCGAGCCGGATCTGCGCGCCACACTTAGCCGGTTCCGCGACGAGGAGCTGGAACACCGCGATACCGGCATTGCACAGGGCGCGGAACAGGCTCCGGCCTATCGCCTGCTGCGTGCGGTCATCAAAACCGGCTGCCGCGCGGCGATCGCGCTCAGCGAACGGATCTGACGCCGGCAAGGCAGTCGGATGAAGCAAGCAAGGCCCAGGGCGTTGCCCCGGGACCCCACCAGAGGGCGCTGCCCTCTGGACTCCCGCCAAGGGCGGAGCCCTTGGAACCCGCTCGTTGGTTGCGGTGAGGGAGGGGCATTGCGGGATTGGCCTGGGCTGGCG
>DASYNV010000139.1:0-4430 GCA_036008365.1 Steroidobacteraceae bacterium
GCCAACGAGAACGCGCTGAAGATGGCGTTTGCGATCACCAGGCGCCCGCACGTGGCGGCCGTGCAGCACTCATTCCACGGTCGTACGGCTGCCACCGGCGCGCTGAGCTGGGGTGCGGCTGCCAAGTGGTATGGCTATCCACGCACGCCGTTCGATGTCAGCTTCATCGCGCGCGACGACCTGGCCGACATCGCCAGAGAGGTCACGACCGCGACCGCCGCCGTGCTGGTCGAGCCAGTGCAGGGCGTCGGTGGCGCCTACGATCTCAAACTCGAGTTCCTGCGCGCGCTGCGCGCCCGCTGCGACGAAGTCGGCGCGCTACTGATCTTCGATGAGGTCCAGTGCGGCATGGGCCGGACCGGTCAGCCGTTCGCGGCGGCGCTCTCGGGCCTGCAGCCCGACATGATCACGAGCGCCAAGGCCCTCGGAAACGGCTTCCCGTGCGCGGCGCTGCTGATGACACCGCGCGTGGCCACGGCCGTGAAGCTCGATGCGCTCGGTACCACCTTCGGCGGCGGCCCGATGGCCTGCGCCGCCATCGTGGCTTTGATCGAGGCCATCGAATCGGAGCAGTTGCTCGCGCGCGTGCGGCGCATCTCGGCCCTGATTCGCGAGCGCTGCCAGGTCGGCCCGGTCATTGGCATTCAGGGCGCCGGGTTGCTGCTTGGCCTGCGCATGACGCGCCCGGCGAAGGAGATTCACGCTGCGCTGCTCGAGCGCAATATTTTCGCGGGCACCAGCGCCGATCCGGCCATCCTGCGCCTGCTGCCGCCGTTCGTGCTCGAGGAAACCCACGTCGAACTGCTGCGCGATGCGCTGCTCGCCATCGGCCGGTGACAGATGCAGCGCTTTCTCGATCTGGCGGATTTTTCGCGTGAGCAGATTCAGGAACTGCTGACCCTCGCGCTGCATCTCGAGCGCGCACCCGATCCGACCGCGCTGCGCGGCAAGGTGCTGGGGCTGCTGTTCATGAACCCGTCGCTGCGTACGCTCTCCTCGTTCCAGGCCGGCATGGCGCGGCTCGGCGGCTCGAGCTTCGTGATCACGCCGGGCAGCGGCACCTGGCAGCTCGAGTCGCGGCTCGGCGCGGTCATGGACGGTGCGGCGGCCGAGCACATCCGTGAGGGCCTGCCGGTGCTGGCCTCCTACTGCGATGCGCTCGGCATCCGCGCCTTTGCCGATGGCAAGGACCTCGAAGCCGATCTGCGCGACGCCAGGTTCGGCGCCATGGCGGCCCTGGTCGACAAGCCGCTCATCAATCTTGAATCCGCCATCAACCATCCCTGTCAATCGCTCGCCGACTGGAAGACGCTCGATGAGCTGCAGGTGCCGCACAGTGCCAAGTTCGTGCTGAGCTGGGCCTGGCATCCGCGCGCACTGCCGCTCGCAGTGCCCGCATCGACGCTGCACATGGCCGCCATGCGCGGCATGGAAGTCGTGGTGCTGCGGCCCGAGGGCTTCGCGCTGCCCGCTCAGGTCATGGACAAGGCGCGCCGCGCCGCTGCAGCCAGCGGCGGCTCCGTGCGCGAGAGCAGCGATCGCCGCGAGGCATTCGCGGGCGCGCAGGTGGTCTACGCCAAGGAATGGGGCTACACGGCCGCCTATGGCGATGAGGCGCAGGACGCGACCGCGCGCGCCGCACTCACGCACTGGTGTCTGACCGAGCGGTGGTTTGACGGCGCCGGAGACGATTGCAAGCTGATGCATTGCCTGCCGGTGCGGCGTAATGTCGCGCTCGCCGACGAATTGCTCGACGGCGCGCGCGCCGTGGTGCTGCGGCAGGCATTCAATCGCATGCCGGCACAGATGGCGGTGCTCTATCACATGCTCAAGTCAGCGGAGTAGAGACCTTAGATGATCCTGCATCGTTCCGACCACGCGGCCACCATTCATGCGCTGCGCAACGCTTCGCCCTACATCCGTCTCTACAAGGGCAAGGTGTTCGTCATCAAAGCAGGCGGTGCCGTGTTTGGCGACGCCGCGTTGACGCGGGCGCTGATCGAGCAGATCGCGATCCTGCACTACCTCGGCGTACGCGTGGTCATGGTGCATGGCGGCGGCCCGCAACTGACCGAGCTCACCGATGCACTCGGCGTCACTACCCGCATGGTGCAGGGCCGGCGCGTGACCGATGAGAAGTCGATCGACGCCACCGCGATGGTGCTCAACGGCCTGATCAACACGCGCATCCTCGGGATCTGCCGCGATCTCGAAATCGATGCGGTCGGTCTTTCGGGCGTCGATGCCGGCCTGGTGCGCGCGCACCGGCGCGCGCCGATGCATATCACCGGCGAGCCGGCGCCGGTGGATTTCGGATTCGTCGGCGACATCGACAGCATCGATCTCGGCGTCATCCGCACGCATCTCGACAATGGCCTGATGCCGGTGATCAGCCCGCTGTCGGCCGACAGTCGCGGCACGCTGCTCAACATCAACGCCGACACCGTGGCCTCGGCGATCGGCGCCGCGCTCTCGGCCGAAAAGCTGATTCTCTGCACCGGTGCGCCCGGCATTCTCGAGCGTGTCTCCGATCCGACCTCGGTGATCTCGTACACGGACGTGGCCGGACTGGCGCGGCTGCGCGACTCGGGCGCGATCACCGACGGCATGCTGCCGAAGGCCAAGGCGATCGAGGACGCACTGCGCGGCGGCGTGCGGCGCGTGCACGTGATCTCCTACAGCGCGCGCGACAGCATCCTGGCCGAGGTATTTACCAACGAAGGCACCGGCACGCTGGTCGTGCAGGACATTCAGGCGCTGACGCAGGCGGAACAGCAGGGCGGCGCATGAAGCGGCTGTGGGACAAGGGTGCGCCGCTCGATGAGCGGGTCCTGCGCTACACCGCCGGCGAGGACTACGCGCTCGATGAGCGCCTGGTGCCGTACGACGTGCGCGCATCGATCGCACATGCGGAGATGCTGCAGGCGCAGCGGCTGCTGTCACCTGAGGATCTGGAGCAGATTCGCACCGGCCTGATCGCACTGGCCGATGAACACGAGCGCGGTCTCTGGCACATCGAGCTGTCCGAGGAGGACGGCCAGAGCGCGCTCGAACGCCGCCTGACCGCGCGCATCGGTGCGGCCGGCGGCCGCATCCATCTCGGCCGCTCGCGTAACGACCAGGTGCTCACGGCACTGCGGCTGTATATGCGCGAGGCCGTGGCACAACTGCACTCCGGCACGCTGAGCCTGGTCGGCGCGCTCGAGCGGCTCGCGGCACGTGAGGCACAGACGCCGCTGCCGGGCTACACCCATATGCAGCAGGCCATGCCGAGCTCGGTACAGCTCTGGGCGGATGGCTATGCCGCGGAATTCGCCGACGACGCCGAGGGCCTCGAGAGCGTGCGCCGGCGCATCGACAAGAATCCGCTCGGCTCCGCGGCCGGTTACGGCACGCCGGGGCTGCCGCTCGATCGCGCTGCGACCACACGCGCGCTCGGCTTCGACTCCACGCACGAGCCGGTCACGGCGGTACAGCTCTCGCGCGGCAAGGCCGAAGCACAGCTGCTGTTCGAAATCGCGCTGCTGATGGGCGACATGAGCCGCCTGGCCGCCGATCTGCTGCTGTTCTCCACCCAGGAATTCGCCTTCGTCGCGCTGCCGGATGCCTTCACCACCGGCTCCTCGATCATGCCGCAGAAGCGCAACCCGGACGTGTTCGAGCTGATCCGCGGCCGCAGCGCCAGCGCACTCGCCGCGCTGACCGAGGCGCTCGCGATCTGCGCCAAGCTGCCATCCGGCTACCAGCGCGACCTGCAACTGCTCAAATTCCCGCTGTTTCGCGGCATCGATACCGCCCAGCAGACGCTCGACATCGTGGCCGCGGCGCTCGATGCGCTAAAATTCCGTCCCGAGCGCATCCGCCTCGATCCGGCCGTACATGCGGCCGAAGAGGCCTACGCGCTCGTGGTCGAGCAAGGCATCCCGTTTCGCGAGGCCTACGGTCGAGTTGCGGCGCGCTACACGCGCAAGGAATAACAGCCATGGAGCCGGAAACGAGCACCGCGGTCAGCGTCAACCGCGGCCTGATCGACTACACGCATTGGATCTACGGCCTGCACGCGTTCTCGGTGCTGATCGGACTGACCACGCTGCACTCCATCGCTGGTCACTTCGCTTTCGGCCTGCCGTCGATCATCGCCGTGATCATGAACTACGCGCGCCGTTCCGAAGCGCGCGGCACCTGGCTCGAGAGTCACTTCCGCTGGCAGATCCGCACCTTCTGGTATTCGTGGCTCTGGATCTTCGTGACCTCGATCCTGGCCGCACTGTTGCTGATCTTCCTGGTGGGCTTCGTGATTGCGATCGTCGGCTTCGCGCTCATCGGCCTGTGGATAATCTATCGCGTCGCACGCGGCTGGCTGGCGCTGCGCGATGGCCGTCCGATGCCGCTGCCGCCCGTGGTATGAGCGCAGCGCACGCCACGCGAGC
>DASYNV010000140.1:0-1727 GCA_036008365.1 Steroidobacteraceae bacterium
TGCACCAGCGCCACCAGCACGATCAGCATGGCGACGATGTTGAGCAGGAGTTCAAGTCCTGATGTGGTGCCCTTGACGATCGCGTCCATGGTGGAGGCCGCGTGCAGGTCGGGATCGTCGGCCAACCGCGGATCTCCCGACGCGCCGCCGGTCTTCACGCTGCTGGTCTCCGGCACCATGATCAGGCTGACGAGAATGGCGGCGGGCGCGCCCAGCACCGAGGCAATGACGAAATGCCCGGCGGCACCCGAAATCAGCGGCGCCAGCAGCGTGGCGTAGAGCACCAGCACGGTGCCCGCGATGCCCGCCATGCCGCCGGTCATCACCAGGAATAATTCGCTGCGGGTCAGTTGCGCGAGATAAGGGCGGATGAACAGCGGCGCTTCCACCATGCCGAGAAAGATATTGGCCGCGGTCGAGAGCCCGACCGCGCCACCGATCCCGAGCGTGCGCTCCAGCGCCCAGGCCATGCCGCGCACCACCGGCGGCAGGATGCGCCAGTAGAACAGCAGCGTGGTCAGCACGCTCATCACGAGCACGATTGGCAGTGCCTGGAACGCCAGGATGAAATCGGCACCCGGCGATTTCAGCTCGAACGGCAACGCGCCGCCGCCGAGATAGCCGAACACAAAAGAGGTGCCAGCGCGCGAGGCCGACGCGATCGCGCCCACGGCATCGTTGATCGCGCCGAACACCTGCGCCACGCCGGGCAATTTGATCAGCACCACCGCGGTCGCAAACGTCACCGCGAGCCCGATGGCCGCCTGCCGCAGTGAAACTGCGCGGCGGTTTTCACCGAAAAGCCAGGCCAGCGCGAGCAGCGCGACAATGCCGAACGCCGATTGCAGTTGAAGCATGAAGTCCCCCAAAAAAGCGCCTGCCGATTATGGCAGCGATGCGATTTGAAGCGCAATGCCATGCGCGGCTTCTTCCGCTGCGGGCGTTGACTTTGGCATCGCCATCGGCCACCGATCACTCATGTCTTCGATTTCGCCGGTGGGCGCCGGGACACTGCTCAAACAGCCCTCATTCCTCTTCTTTCTGCTGTCGCGAAGCCTGACGCGATTTGCGAGCCAAATCGGCGCGGTGGCGATCGGCTGGCAGATCTATGATCTCACCGGCAGCGCTTTCGATCTCGGCATGGTCGGGCTGGTGCAGTTCCTGCCGACCGCGTTATTGGTGTTTGTCGCAGGGCACACAGCCGACAAGTTCGAACGCAAGCGCGTGGTGCAGCTCTGCCAGCTCGCGGAAGCCGCAACCGCTCTGTTCCTCTGCTGGGGGTCCTATGGTGGCTGGCTCACCGAGGTCCACATCTTCATTGCGACCTTCGTGCTGGGAATGGCGGGCGCGTTCGAAAGCCCGACGATCTCGGCGCTGTTGCCGCTGATCGCGCCGCAGGGTTCGCTGCAACGCGCGACTGCGCTGTCGAGTGCGGCGGCTCAAGTGGCGACCATCACGGGCCCCGCGCTCGGCGGCATCGCCTACGCGTTTGCGCCCGGTTTGCCCTATGGCCTCATGCTGGTGTTCTGGCTTCTCAGCACCGTGCTGACCGGCGCAATTACGATCACAGAACCCGAGGCCGCCAAGGACGCGGCAACGGCAGACGACATCTTTGCCGGCGTCCGCTTCATCCGCAACAATTCCGCCATCCTCGGCACCATCTCGCTCGATCTGTTCGCCGTGCTATTTGGCGGGGTCACTGCGCTGCTGCCGATCTATGCGCGCGA
>DASYNV010000141.1:0-2868 GCA_036008365.1 Steroidobacteraceae bacterium
GTCCTCGGGATCGCCGAAATCCTGGTCGAGAAGCAGGTCGTCATGCCGAGCTTCGCGGAGCTGGAGCGCGCAAACGCCCACGTCGCCATGCGACGCATCAACTTCGCGCTCGACCTGGTGATTGACCGGATCGCCGTCTCGGCGACGGACTGGGGCAACTGGGTCGACACCTACCGTTTCGTGCAGGATCGCAATCCTGATTTCATCAAGACCGACATCACCAACGTCGCTCTCCGGCAGCTCAACATCAATGTCATGCTCATACTCGATCTGGACGGCAACGTCGTGGCGTCCAAGTCGCTGGAACTCAAATCCGACCAGCCGCTCGGGTTGGATCTGGCGGCCCGCCAGGCTCTGCCGATCGACTTCCCCTGGCGAGCGAACCTGCGCGCCGCTCGCCCGGCGCGGGGGCTGCTGGCGACGAACCGTGGGATCCTGATGCTTGCGACTGCGCCGGTGCTCGACGGCAACGGCGGCGGCCCGGTTCGCGGGATGATCGCCATGGGGCGGCTTCTTTCAGCGTCGGACGTCAGGAGCATCGGCGCCCAGGCGCAGGCCGACCTGACCCTGCTCGCTCCGGGAGCGATCCACGGGCGCGAGCAACTCCTCGAGAGTAACGACGTCACGCGCGTGTATCGCACCTTCGACGACCTCTACGGTCGGCCGGTGATGACGCTGCGGGTCGACGTGCCGCGCGAGGTGACGCTGCGCGGTTACGCGGCCGTCACCTATGCCTCGATCTGTCTCGTGGGGGCCGCGGTGGTCGTGCTCATCCTGCTGGTGAGCGTCCTGAATCGCCTGATCCTGACCCCGCTCGCCGTCGTCACGCGCCACGCAGTGGCGCTGGATGAGGGCAAGGATCTGACCACGCGGCTCGATCTTGCGCGCACCGATGAGATCGGCGTCCTGGCACGTGAGCTGGATCGCATGGTGGCCCGCGTCGCCGAATCGCGCACCCAGCTCGTCGATCAGTCCTTCCAGGCCGGCTTTGCCGAACTGGCCAAGGGCGTGCTCCACAATCTCGGCAACGCCATGACGCCGATCGGCGTGCGGCTGGCGAACCTGAGGGAGCGGCTGCGGGCTGCGCCCTGCGATGACGCGGAGCAGGCCGTTGCGGAGCTTCAGGCCGGGCCGGTGGACCCGCAACGAAGCGCGGATCTCGAGGAATTCCTGCGCCTGGCCTGCAGGGAGCTCGCCGGCACCGTGCGCTCGGCCCAGGCGGACGTCGAGGTCATGACCCGCCAGGCAACCGCCATACAGACGGCGCTTGCCGAGCAGCTGCGCTCCGCACGCAATGAGCACGTGATCGAACCGGTGCGTCTGACCGAGCTCGTAGCGCAGTCGCTGGAGATCGTGCCCGACTCCTGCCGGCAGCGGCTGGTGGTCGACGCCGACGACACGTTACGCAAACTGGGTGTGGTGCGTGTGGCGCGCACCGTGCTGCGCCTGATCCTGCAGAACCTCATCATCAACGCCGCGGACGCGGTGCGCGATGCGGGCAAGGAAAAGGGCGTATTGCGAGTGAGCGCCGAGATCACGCGCGAGGCTGAGCGTCACCAGCTGCACCTGCAGTTCCAGGACGACGGTGTCGGCATTCCTGCGCAGAATCTCGAGCGGGTATTCGAAAAAGGATTCTCGACCAAGTCGCCGGAAACCAACCACGGTATCGGTCTGCACTGGTGCGCCAACGCCATCAACGCGCTGGGCGGACGGATGTGGGCGGCGAGCGAGGGTCCCGGGCGCGGCGCATCGATGCATCTGCTGGTGCCCCTGGTCGCTCGTGAAACCATGTCTCTTGCCGGAGCCGCGTGAGGTCCCCATGGCTGAATTGAACCAAACGACCATTCGGGTGCTGGTGGTCGATGATGAACCGGGGGTTCGGGATGCCTACCGGCAGGTCCTGGCGGAGAGTGATGTGAGTCAGGAGGTCGAGGGTTTTCGCGAGCTGCGCAGCCGACTGTTCAGCAGGAATTCGCCCGAGCGCTCACGCTCCAAAGCGCGCCCGCACAGCACCACCTTCGAGCCGGTGTTCTGCGATCAGGCTCAGGCGGCGGTCACTGCGGTGAAGGAGGCGCTGGCGCGCAACCAGCCGTTCGCCGTGGTGTTCCTCGACATGCGCATGCCGCCGGGCCCGGACGGGGTGTGGGCGGCCGCGCAGATCAGGGAGCTGGATCCGGCGGTCGAGATCGTCATCTGCACGGCCTACTCCGACGCGGATCCCAGTGATATCGGCGGGTTGGTGCCCCCCGAAGACAAGCTCTCGTACCTGCAGAAGCCCTTTCATCCGCATGAAGTGCGGCAAATGACCATTGCCCTGGGCAGCAAGTGGCGCGCCGAGCGACGCATCGTCAGGCTCGCATACTTCGATACGCTGACCGGTCTGCCCAATCGCGAGCAGTCGCATAACCGGCTGGTGCGCGCGCTGCAGGCGGCGAAGGAAAATGATCGCACCCTTGCGGTGCTGTATCTGGATCTTGACAACTTCAAGAGGGTCAACGACACGCTCGGTCATGCGGCGGGGGACGAGCTGCTGCGCCTGGTCGCGGACCGGTTGCGCAACTCGCTGCGCGATCGCGTCGATACGGCGGTTCCCGGCGCCGGCGCCGGCCCGCGGCTGGGCGATATTGCCCGCCTCGGTGGCGATGAATTCATGGTGCTGCTGCCGACTATTCGCTGTGCCGCCGACGCGGGCAGCGTGGCCGAGCGGCTGATCGAGGCGTTGCGGGAACCTGTGCAACTCGCCGCGAACTCCCTGGTGGTGACTCCGAGCGTGGGAATCGCCGTCTATCCTGAGGACGGCACCGATGCGGTGACCCTGCTGCGCCACGCGGATCTGGCGATGTATGTTGCCAAGCGGCGCAGTTCCGG
>DASYNV010000142.1:0-2540 GCA_036008365.1 Steroidobacteraceae bacterium
GAAGGCGTCGTTGAGCTCTCGCGCCTCCGTCGCGCCGGTGCCGACCAGTACTTCGATGCCGGCTTCGCGTAGCATCGTCAATCCCTTGCCCGCTACCAGCGGATTGGGATCGGCCGTGCCGGCAACCACGCGAGCCACGCCGGCCTCAATTAACGCGCGGGCACACGGCCCGGTGCGCCCATAGTGACTGCAAGGCTCGAGCGTGACATACGCCGTGGCGCCGCGCGCTGCGCCGCCCGCTTCCGCCAGAGCGACTACTTCGGCATGATCGCGCTGCGCGTATTGATGGAAACCACGGCCGACGATGCGATTGTCGCGGACGATCACGCAACCGACGGTTGGATTGGGAGATGCGAGGCCGATGCCCTCGCGCGCCAGCTCGAGCGCGCGCTCCATCCATTGCGTCTCGTCTGCTGCCGGATTTCCGCTTGCGTTCTGCGGCGCTTCAGCCATAGGCGTCAGGCGCCGAGCAGCGAGTCGGTGAAGGCCGCGCTGTCGAAGGGCAGCAGGTCATCGAGTTTTTCGCCCACGCCGACGAAGCGCACGGGAAGCTGCAGCTCGCGCGCGATCGCAACGGCGACGCCGCCCTTGGCCGTGCCATCGAGCTTGGTCAGCACGATGCCCGTCACGCCCGCGGACTCGGTGAAGAGCTTCGCCTGCTGCATCCCGTTCTGGCCGGTGGTCGCGTCCATCACCAGCAGCACCTCATGCGGCGCATCGGGAATGAAGCGCTGCGTGGTGCGGCGCATCTTGTCGAGCTCCTTCATCAGATCGTTCTTGGTGTGCAGGCGGCCGGCAGTGTCGACCAGCAGCACATCGGTTGAGCGAGACTTCGCCGCATTCAGCGCGTCGAAGAGCACCGCAGAGGGATCGCCGCCCTGTTTGGTCTTGATGATCTCGACTCCGGTGCGCTGTCCCCAAATCTCCAGCTGCTCGATGGCCGCAGCACGGAAGGTGTCCGCGGCGCACAGCAATACGGTCTTCCCCATTCGGCGGTACCACGCGGCCAGCTTGCCGCTGGTAGTGGTTTTGCCCGTACCGTTTACGCCTACCAGCAGGATCACCTCGGGTGGCTGCTCGACGACACGCGGCGGAGTGGCATACGCGTCCAGAATAGCCTTGATCTCGGTGCGCAGCATCTCCTTCAGCGCCGCTCCATCGCGGATCTTGTGGGTCAGCGCGCGCTCCCGCAGTGCGGAAAGGATCTCCTGCGCGGTGACCACGCCGAGATCGGCCGCGATCAGGCTCATCTCCAGCTCGTCGAGCGCTTTGTCGTCGATTTCGACAGTCAGCGCGACGATCTCTTCCAGGGACTGCGATAGGTTCTCGCGGGTGCGCGTCACCGCCTCGCGCATGCGTTCGAAGATGCCGCGTTTTTTGGGTTCCTCAGCCTCTTTCAGGCTGCCGAAAAGTGTCTGAATCATGAAATGTCCGTCTGATTCAGTGTATAGGGGACGGCGCGGCAGGAGATTACAGTTCGTCCCGGCCGGGACGGCGCATGAGCTCCGCGACGGCCTCGCGCGGACTCTTGCCACCGTGGAGAATGGCGTCCACCTGCGCGGTGATCGGCATCTCGATGCCGCGAGCACTTGCCAGCCCCAGCGCGGCGCGGGTGGTCAGCACGCCCTCTGCCACTTTGCCGCCCATGCCATCGAGAATGTCACTGAGTCGGTGACCTTTGCCAAGCTCAATCCCGACGCGGCGATTGCGCGACAGGTCGCCGGTGCAGGTAAGCACCAGATCGCCCAGCCCGGCAAGGCCTGCCATGGTTTCACGGCGCCCGCCGCAGACGAGGGCGAGGCGTGTGATCTCCGCGATGCCGCGGGTGATAAGCGCTGCCGCGCTGTTGTGGCCCAACCCGAGGCCGTCCACAATGCCGGTGGCAATGGCGATCACGTTCTTGAGCGCGCCGCCAAGTTCCACGCCCACCACATCGTCATTGGTGTAGAGGCGCAACGCAGGTCCGGCGAGCTCATCCTGCAACCGTGAAGCCAGTGCCATATCGCCGCAGGCAATCGTCATGGCGGTGGGCTGTCCTGCGGCCACCTCCTGCGCAAACGACGGACCGCTGAAGACAGCGCAGGGCAGCGCAAGCTTGTGCGCGGCCAGCACTTCGCCAATGACCTCGCTGATGCGCAGATATGTGTCGCTCTCGCCGCCGCTTGTGACAATGCCTTTGCTTGCGCTCACAATCGCCTGATCGGCGTTCAACAACCGGGCCATCTGTGTATACGTCCCGTGCACGTGGGCCGAAGGCATAACGCCGATGACGATCTGTGCCGAGTCGAGTGCCCGCTCGAGATCGTCTGTCGGCTGGACTACATCGGGCACGACATAGCCGGGAAGGTATGCGCGGTTTTCGCGATGGTGCGCGATTGTCTCTGCCACGGCGGCGGTATGCGACCAGAGTGCAATCGAGTGACTGCCACGGCGCGCGAGCGAAATGGCAAGAGCGGTGCCCCACGCGCCGCTGCCGATAATGGCGATCCGGCTCACGCGGCTGCGGCCTTCGTTTTGCCGAAGCGGTATTCGGTCCCTGT
>DASYNV010000143.1:0-4074 GCA_036008365.1 Steroidobacteraceae bacterium
ATTACCGATCGATTCCGCCGCAACGGCACTCGCAAAGATCAGGATCGCAAATACCTCGAGCAGCACGATGTCGTAGCCGACCGGCGCATAGAAGCCCAGGAAAGCACCATTGGCGCCGGCAGCGTGGGGTCCGGCGCCCAGCAGCCGCACCAGCCAGCGGCCGGCGGCATACCAGCTCAGTTCCGGATCCTGGCTCAGCGAGACGCCGGCCACCAGCAGCACCGCAAGCGTGGCGGTCAAATAGGGCTGCCAGCGCGACAGTGCGCAGGATCCGATCACGGGCAGCACAAAGGCGAGCAGGAACACGGGATTCTGCAGTCCGCCGCAATGCTGCCAGACGGCCGCCATGGCGATGATGCCCGCGGCATTGAGCGCCGCAAGCAGCCGCCGGCGCGCGCGCGGCGTATGGCGCTGCCAGTTGGCTGTCAGGCTCATGGCCACGTACACAGCGCCAAGCGCCAGCAGCGCCCAGGACGCGGCGGCAAAGTCGATGTTGAAGGCGCTCACGAACCACGGGAATGCGGTCGCGAGCAGCACCGCGAAAATCGTCAGTAACCAGGTATCTTCGAGCATCTGCGCTTGCGGATCGGTCCAGGGAGCCGCCGGCAGCATGCGGGTGATGTCGGGATTCGCCATGCCGCTCTCAGTGCGCCGGAGTCTGCGAGGCGACTGCGGTGGCCGCGGTCTGGAAGGAATTCTTGTCGAGCAGCGGTTGCGAATGGACGGTCTGACCGTTCGGCTGCGTGAAGTCCTGCACGTGCAGCGGCGCGACACGCGCCTGCAAGACCTGGTTACGGCGCAGCACCGGCGAGTCACCGACCACATCGATGCCGTCGTACTTCAGATCGATCAGCGTATTGTCGGTGGCCGTGCTCGGTTTCTGCGGCTCACCGAGCACGAAGGCTATGCCGTAGGCGCAGCTATGGATGCGGTTGGACCGCAGCAGCGTATCCGCGGCCCCGCGCAACAGTACGCCGTAGCCGTCGAGATGCGTGAGATCATTGCCCTCGATGAGCACGCCGCGCGCGTTCTCGACCACGAAACCGGCGGCGGCGCCCGACAACACTCGATTGTTGCGCACCACGGCCCCTTCGCCGACCACGTGTACAGCCGCCTCGCGCATCGCGGTGAAATCATTGTGCTCGAGCAGTGCCGGGACGTTTCCGAGCACGACACCGGTGCGATCGCCATTGAACTGATTGTCATGCACGTTGATTGACGCGTCGGCCGCACCGCTTGATTGGCTCGCCACCAACCACATCGCGGCGTCGGTATTGCCCGAAAACTCGTTCTTGACGACCTCGGAGTTGCGGCTCACGCCCGAAAAGCGGATACCGAGACGATTGGTATCGAAATGATTGCGCTCGAGCGCAACCTCGCTCGCGTTGCCGGCCACTTCGACGCCGACGTCGCAGCCTCCGAGCGTCGAATCGGTCAGATGGAAGCGGCGCGCCCGCACCAGCACCGCGGCACCGGGACAATGCCGGATCGACACGCGCGACACTGCGGCGTTCTCGGCATCGACGTCCAGCACCGCGGCATTCGCAGTCAAGGCCTGCGCGTCGATCTCCACGCCCGCGGACGGCCCGACGATGTCGATACCGCGCGCGTTGACAATGGGCGGCAAGGCGCTCTCGAGCGCGATGTGATCGACCTCGATCAGGATGCTGGCAGCGCTCGGCGCCGCGTCGGCCACAAACAGGGCCTCTCGCAGCGACCCGGGACCACTGTCGGCGCTTGCCACGACCCTCACCGACAGACGCGCCGAACTCAGCACCGGCGCGGAGCGCGTCGGTCCGAACCACCGGCTCAAGGCCACGAAAATAATCAACAGGGCCAATGCCGCAATGGCTCCTGCCGTCCGCCGCCTAATGCGCATGCCTGCCTCCGGCGTGCTCGAGCACGAACAGCGCGTGCCAGGATCGGCTGACCGACCGCCGTCCAAGCACCGCGTCGAACGGCAGCGATAGCACACTGACCGCGGTGCTCGCGGTCCAGTGCAGAGAGGCCGGCATGCGCCGTAGATGCGGCAGCAACCAGGTCCTGAACGGTGCGGGATCGACGCCCCGCAAGGCGCGCAGGCGCAGACCGCAGTCGCGAAACAGTTTCACATAGGTATGGCGCTGGCGGGCAATGAACACGGTAGTGTCGCATCGGCGCGTGCCCTGCGTCGGCGCGGCCTCGAGCAGCACCATGCGGCCTTGCGGGGCGAGGTGCTCGGTCATTCGCCGCAGCGCACTGCGCAGCCGCAGCGGCTCCAGGATGTGCTGCAGCACGGTCACGCCGAGCACCAGATCGAAGCCGCCGCCCATATCGAGCTCCGCCAGGTCCTGGACCACGAAGCGGCAGCGAGCGGCGAGACCTGCGGCCAGCGCCCTACGCTGTGCGATCTCGATCATGGTTGGACTCAGATCGACACCGCTCACCTGCGCACCGCGCGCTGCAAGCAGCCGGCTCCACCGGCCGACGCCACAACCGACATCGAGTACGCGAGTGCCGGGGGCTACCTTAAGCCACGGCGCGAGCGCCAACCGCTGACTGAGCTGAATAGTGCGATTGTAGAAATCGGGCATGCCATAGGAACACACGGCCGCGAGGCCTTCGCCACGGTCTGCAAACAACTGCGCGCGCTGTTCCCAGTAGGAAGCGGACGTCGACGCCAGGATCTCGGGCGCGCTCGCACTCATGCCGCATTCCGCCGCTCAGCCGCCTGAGCCGCCTCGCTGCGCACCTGCTGCAAGGCCTCGGTCGTCTCAAGGGGTTCGTAATGATCGCGATACAGTCGGTGTCCGCGCAACCTGACTGACACCCAGTTCAGAAAGCCGAGGCTCATCGGCAGCACGTGTATCAGCGCGTAGACCAGATAGAGCGGCACGATCGGTGCCACATACCCGCGCTCGGCCGGCGGCACGATCGTGAACAGCGCGATGGTACCGAGCGTCAGGTAGCAGCCGATAGCAGTGGCAAAGTACAGCGGATCCCATAGCGCGCCGTGCGGCACCAGCCCTGCCGCGAACAGCACATCGAAGCCGGCCGCCACGCTCACCAGCAGCAGCACTGCGGAGGCCATCTTGACGATGTGCAGGCCGAGCGTCAGCGCTCCCATATAGATGACATAGTGATAAAACGCGAACGGCGCGCGTCGCTGGATGCGACCGATCTCCGCGATTCGCTCGCTGTAGACTTTGAGCAGGCCGTAGTACCAGCCCACGCGCTGCGAGAACCAGCGCTGCCACGTCCCGGGCCCCTCGGTGCTGAGCACGAGACGACCGTCGTAGTAGATGCGTTCGCCGGCACTCAGCAGAATCAGCGCGTTCTCGAGATCCTCGGCGTACACCGACAGCGAGTGCCGCTGCAGTGCGAACTCCAGCGCATCTCGCCGATACATCGACACACCGGACGTGATGCTGAAGTCGGCGAGACTCCTGCGCCCGATGCGGAAGCCGAGTGCGTACTCGAACGCCTGGAAGCGCGTCAGAAAGCCATCCGGCTCTATCATGAGCCGCGGACAGACCGCCGCCGCGCCGGACTGCTGGAAATCCGCCACGTAACGATCCAGATCGACACTGCTGCCCTCGCCGCGTTCGCGGATCCTGCAGTCAGGATCGATCACCATGATGGTATCGAGCTGCCGCGGCAACCGCTCCAGCAGGCGCTTGAGCGCCGCCGGCTTGCGGCGATTGATGGTCTCCTCGAAGCAGCGCCACCCGGCCTGCCGCAGGCGCAGCACTGTGTCATCGGTCGAGCCGTCGCTGATGAGCCAGACGCGTCGCCGATAGCGTGCGAACGCCTCGAGGAAATCATCGAGTTGACCGCGGCTGTCGAGATTGTGGATCGATGCCACGATCGCGTACGGCCGCTTCGGCACCAGTCGCGGAAGTGCGAGCGGCGAGGCCGCGGCCAGATCGATCGACAGCTCCAAGCCGCTGCGCGCGCTGTGTCGGCGGCGTGCGTACAGCCGCAGCAGCAGGTCGGCGGCGTCCGTATACACCACAAAGTTTGCCAGGATCGCAATCAGCACCGAGAAGTTCTGCGTCCGATCACCGGCCGCAGACAGCGCGATCCACGCCGCCA
>DASYNV010000144.1:0-8187 GCA_036008365.1 Steroidobacteraceae bacterium
CGTGACCTTGATGATGTCGCCGAACATGTCGTTGACCTCGGCGTAGGTGCGCGCCACCTCGGGCCAGCGCGTGTCGTCGATCCCGAGCGCGCGAGCCTGTTCGCGCAGGTTGGTGTACTGCCCGCCGGGCATGCCGTGCACGTAGACCTCGGACGCACCGGCGCGGTTGTCGCTTTCGAAAGCCGCGTAATTCTTGCGCACCTGGTTCCAGTAGTGCGAGATCGTACGGATATGCTCGGCGTCGAGGCCCGGATCGCGCGGCCCGTAACGCAGCGCCTCGACGATCGAGCCCAGGTTGGGCTGCGAGGTCAGGCCGCTCATCGAATCCATGGCCGCATCCACCGCATCGGCTCCGGCGGCGATCGCGGCAAACACGCTCGCGGCCGCAATGCCGCTGGTGTCGTGCGTATGGAAATGCACCGGCAGTCCGGTCTCGTCCTTGAGCGCCTTGACCAGGTCGTAGGCGGCGCGCGGCTGGCAGAGGCCGGCCATGTCCTTGATGCCGAGGATGTGCGTACCGGCGGCCTTGAGCTCGCGCGCCAGCGCCAGGTAGTAGTCGAGCGTGTACTTGCGCTCGTTCGGGTTGCTCAAGTTGCCGCTGTAGCAGATGGCGGCCTCGCACAGCCGTCCGCTCTCGAGCACCGCATCCATGGCCACGCGCATGTTTTCGACCCAGTTGAGCGAGTCGAACACGCGGAACACATCGATGCCGGCGGCGGCCGATTGCTGCACGAAGAATCGCACCACGTTGTCGGGATAGTTGCTGTAGCCGACCGCGTTGGCCGAGCGCAGCAGCATCTGCAGCAGCAGATTGGGCATCGCCTCACGCAGCGCCGCGAGCCGTTCCCACGGATCCTCCTTCAGGAACCGCATCGCTACGTCGAAGGTTGCACCGCCCCAGCACTCCACCGAGAACAGACCCGGCAGCAGCGCGGCATAGGCCGGCGCAATCGCCGTCATATCGATGGTGCGCATGCGCGTCGCCAACAGCGACTGATGCGCATCGCGCATGGTGGTGTCGGTCAGCAGCACGCGCTGCTGGCTGCACATCCAGCGTGCAAAGCGCTGTGGTCCCAGCTCGTCGAACCGCTGCTTGCTGCCGGGCGGGAGCTGATCGGATGGCAGCATGCCTTCGGGCAGGCGCGGCACGCGCACGCTGGTCAAGCGCTCGGGTCGGGCACGGCCAGTGACCTCGGCATTGCCGTTGACGACCGTCTCCGCCAGGTAGGTCAGGATGCGCGTGGCGCGGTCGCGGCGCGCCGGCATGGCGAACAGTTCCGGCGTCTCGTCGATGAAGCGGGTGGTGTATTGCCCGAGTGCGAAGCGCGCATGCGTGATGATCTGGTCCAGGAATCGCAGGTTCGTGGCCACGCCGCGCACGCGGAATTCCCACAGCGCACGGTGCATGCGCGCAATGGTTTCCTCGGGGCTCGCGGCCCACGTGGTCACCTTGACCAGCAGCGAGTCGTACGAGCGCGTGATCAGGGCGCCCGCATAGGCGGTGCCGGCATCCAGCCGCACGCCGAAGCCCGCCGGGCTGCGGTACGCCGTCATGCGGCCGTAGTCCGGCACGAAATTGTTGAAGGGATCCTCGGTCGTGACACGGCACTGCAGCGCGTGCGAGATGAGCCGGATCTCCGACTGCGGCGGCACGCCGCTGTCCGCGTCGCCGATGCGGGCGCCGTCGGCGATGCGGATCTGCGCCTTGACGAGATCGATGCCGGTGGCGCATTCGGTGACCGTGTGTTCGACCTGGATGCGAGGGTTGACTTCGATGAAGTAAAACGCGCCGGTGTCGGCGTCCTGCAGAAACTCGATCGTTCCGGCGTTGAAGTACTGCGCGGCGCGCCCGATCTTGAGGGCCGCCTCGCACAGCGCGACGCGCTCCTCAGGCGCCAGGAACACCGCCGGTGCGCGCTCGACCACCTTCTGGTTACGCCTCTGCACCGTGCAATCGCGCTCGAACAGATGAACCAGGTTGCCGTGCGAATCGCCCAGGATCTGCACCTCGAGGTGACGCGCCCGGCGCACCAGCTTCTCGAGAAAGACCTCGTCGTTGCCGAAGGCGGCCTTGGCCTCGCGGCGCGCGACCGGCAGCAGTTCGGCAAGCTGCGCATCGCTCTCGATGATGCGCATGCCGCGGCCACCGCCGCCCCAGCTGGCCTTGAGCATGACCGGGTAGCCGACCGCCGCTGCCGCCCGGACGCACTCGGTCAGATCAGCCGGCAATGGCGCGGTCGCGGGCATGACCGACACGCCGGCCGATACCGCCAGATCACGGGCCGCCACCTTGTTGCCGAGCACTCGCATCGTGGCTGGACTCGGTCCCACGAAGATTACCCCGTCGGCGGCGCACGCCTGCGCGAAATCCGGATTCTCCGCCAAAAAGCCGTAGCCGGGATGGATGGCATCGACGCGCGCCTCGCGCGCGATCCGCAGGATATCGGCAATGGCTAGGTAGGCCTCGATGGCGCCCTTGCCTTCACCGACCAGGTAGGCCTCATCGGCCTTGGTCCGATGCAGACCGAACCGGTCCTCCTGCGAGTAGATCGCGATGGTTTCAATGCTCAGCTCGTTCGCCGCCCGCATGACGCGAATGGCGATCTCGCCACGATTGGCGATCAGGAGCCGGCGGATCCTTTGCAGCACGGGGGCAGACCTCGAACCGGGGGGCCGCTCGATTCTAGTCGGCCAGATACTTGGCGAGATAGTCCTCGAAGCTGCCGCGGCTGGCTGACTCGATGGCGGCGAGCTCCCGCAGCGATTGTTCCGCCTCGGCCTCGAACTCACGGGTCCGCTCCGCTGCGAACGGCACGGCGTGCAGGCAGTAGTCCTTGTGCTTGCGCGAGAAGCGCTGCGCCAGCGCCTCAAAGCTCGGCTCCTGCCCGCGCAGCTCGCGCAGCAGCCGCGCCGAAGGCGTGCGCTCGACATCCTCGAGCTTGAGTTTCTGGTCGCGCAGCGCTGCGACATACGGCCGTTTCGGCTCGGTGCTGTCGAGCAGCTCGCAGATGCCCTGCATCGAATCCAGCAGCTCGGCGCTCCAGTCGCGCAGCGAGACGCGCCGTCCATCGCGCTCGAGCATCAGGTTCGGCTCGCGTCCGCGGCGCGCCACCGTCAGGTGATTGCGCTCGATCGCCTCTTCCTCGCTGCTCTCGATCGGCGGACTGGCTTTGAACAGCAGCACGATCAGCAGTGCTTCAAGGAAGTGCAGTTTGCATTCGTCGACGCCCACCGGATCGAAGGCATTGTTGTCGAGTGCGCGCACCTCGATGTATTCGACGCCGCGGCGCGCCAGCGCACCGGTGGTGCGCTCGCCGGCACGCAGCGTGCGCTTGGGCCGTATGTAGCTGTAGTACTCGTTCTCGATCTGCAGCACATTGGCCGACAGCTGCTGATATTCGCCGTCGCGCTTGATTCCGAGCGCCGCGAACGGCGCGTGCGGCGCCCGGATCGAGCGCCGCAGGTCACGCAGGTACTCCTCGAGACTGTTGACCGAGATCGGCGGCGCGGCCTGGTTGCGGTTGCGATAGCCGATGTCGCTCATGCGCAGCGAAGTCGCGTGTGGCCCGATCAGCGTGTCGGCACCCAGCGGCTCGAGCCCGGCATCGCTGCGACCCTGCAGGAAGGATCGACACAGGGCCGGCGACACCCCGAACAGATAGGACACGATCCAGACGTGGCGGCGGTAGTTGCGCAGCAGATCGAAATAGCGCGCGCTGCGGAAGTCCTGGTCCGACTCGCGGCTCTGGCAGAACTCCGTGTATAGCGGCCAGAACGCTGCCGGCAGCGAGTAGTTGAAATGTACGCCGGAGATGGCCTGCATCATGCCGCCATAACGGATCTTCAGGCCGTGACGGTAGATGTACTTGATGCGGCCCTGGTGCGAGTTGCCGTAGCGCGCGATCGGCACCTCGTCATCGTTGCGCAGCTCGCACGGCATCGAGGCGGCCCAGAGCAGCTCATCGCCGATGTTGCGATACACGAACTGATGGAGATCCAGCAGGTAGCGCAGCAGCGAGTCATTGTCCGGGAAGGTCGGAGTCACGAGTTCGGTCAGCGCCTCGGAGTAGTCGGTGGTGATATGCGGGTTCGTAAGCGCCGAGCCGAGCGCGGACGGGTGCGGGGTCTGCGCGATCCGGCCTTCGGCCGTGACCCGCAGCGACTCGCGCTCGAGGCCGCGGCTACCACGGGCCAGCAGTTGCTGCTCGCGGCTGTTGCTCAAAGCCGCCACCCGGCGCTCGAACACGCGATCGACCCCCGGCACGCTCATCCTTCCTCCACCTGTTCCTGCGGGCGTGGCATCCTATCAGCCTCGTTACGAAAAATGAGCGCGGGTCGCCGGAGGCGCACATGTTGATCGGAAACACAATTCAGCGTGTCGCCATCCTGGGTGGGGTGCGCACGCCGTTCGCTCGGTCACATACGGCCTATGCCGGCACCGACAACCAGGAGCTGCTGACCGCCGCGCTGCGCGCACTGGTGGAGCGCTATCGTCTGCAGGGTCAGCGCCTGGGCGATGTCATCGCCGGAGCGGTCATCAAACACCCGAAGGATTTCAATCTGACGCGCGAGTCGCTGCTGTCCACCGGTCTCGATCCCGAGACCCCCGGACTCGACGTCCAGCGCGCCTGCGGCACCAGCCTCGAAGCGGCGATTCTGATTGCCAACAAGATTGCCCTGGGCCAGATCGATGCCGGCATCGCTGCCGGGGTCGATGATCTGAGCGATCCACCGGTGGTCTACCCAAAGTCCTACCAGCGTCGGTTGCTCGAGAGCTTTCGCGGCCGCACCTTCGGCCAGCGGCTGCGCCCCTGGCTTGGCATCAAGCGCGCGGATCTTAAGCCGGTGCTGCCCGCCGTGGTCGAACCGCGCACGGGTCTGTCGATGGGCCAGAGCTGTGAACTGATGGTGAAGAATTGGCGGATCACACGCGAGCAGCAGGACCAGCTCGCCTATGACAGTCACGTGAAGGCAGCGGCCGCCTGGCGTGAGGGGTTTTACGATGATCTCGTGGTGCCGTTCCACGAACTGAAGACGGATAACAACGTCCGTGCCGACACCTCGCTCGAGAG
The DNA here is from genome assembly GCA_036008365.1 of Steroidobacteraceae bacterium. GTDB lineage: Bacteria > Pseudomonadota > Gammaproteobacteria > Steroidobacterales > Steroidobacteraceae > FEN-1191. The sequence continues at coordinate 5,073 of DASYNV010000144.1, forward strand.
GCTCGCCAAACTCAAGCCGGTGTTCGACCTGACCGGCAGCGGTACCATGACGGCCGACAACAGTACGCCGCTCACCGACGGCGCGGCCGCGCTGCTGCTGTCCTCGGAGTCGTGGGCGGCGGCACATGGCCTGCCGGTGCTGGCGTATCTGCGCGCCGGCAAGACCTGGGCGGTGGATTTCGCCAGCGGCAAGGAAGGACTCTTGATGGCGCCCGCCTACGCGGTCGCGGCGATCCTGCGCGACACCAGCCTGACGCTGCAGGATTTCGACTATTACGAGATCCACGAAGCGTTCGCGGCCGTGCCGCTGTGCCTGCTTCGGGCCTGGGAATCGGCCGATTACTGCCGCGAGCGGCTGGGTAGCAATGCGGCATTGGGCTCGATCGATACGTCCAAACTCAACGTCAAAGGCGGCAGCGTCGCCATCGGCCATCCGTTCGCGGCCACGGGCGCTCGCATCCTCGCGACGCTGGCCAAGCTGCTGGCCGCGGATCCGAGCGCGCGCCGCGGGCTCGCATCCGCCTGCACGGCCGGAGGCATGGGGGTGACGGCAATCCTGGAGCGTGCATGAGTCAGTATGAAACGCTGATGGCCCGCGACGGCCACACGTTCAGTACCTACATCGCCAAACCTGCGGGCAAGCCGCGCGGCGGCGTAGTCGTGGTGCAGGAGATATTCGGTCTCTCACCCCATATCGTTCGCGTCGCGGATAGTTTCGCCAGCCAAGGCTACCTGACGGTCGCCCCGGCGCTGTTCGACCGGGTCGCGCGCGGGATCGTACTCGGCTACTCGCCGCCCGAAGTCGAGCAGGGCCTGGGCTATCGCAAGCAGATCACGCGGGCGCAGGCGGTTCTGGATATCACCGCTGCCGCGGCCGTCATCCGCCATGCCGGCAAGGTGGCAGTGATCGGCTTCTGCTGGGGAGGGCGCCTGGCCTGGGCGGCCGCGTCTGAAGTACCGTTCGCAGCCGCGGTCGTCTACTACGGCGGCGGCATTCCAGACGAGCTGCCGAAGACCCCCAAGTGCCCGACGATACTGCACTTCGGCGAGCACGATCGTTCGATTCCGCAGAGTGATGTCGAGCGCATCCGCCAGGCATTCCCCGCCGGCCTGATTCATCTCTATGCCGCCGGACATGCTTTCAGCAATGACGACCGGCCGCAGAACTACGATGCCGCCGCCAGCACATTGGCGCGCGAGCGCACGGCCGCCTTCTTGACACTCCATATCGGCTAGCGCGTCGCTCGATGGCAAATGTGACGGCGGCCGCTCTGATCGTGAACACCGGCACGCCGCAGGCGGCGCGCGCCGGCGCGGTATGGGCCTTCCTGCGCAGGTTCCTGTCCGATCGGCGCGTGATCGAGCTGCCGCCGCTGTTGTGGCAGCCACTGCTATACGGGCTGGTGCTGCCGCTGCGCGCGCCGCGCAGTGCCGCCAAATACCGCGAGATCTGGCGGGAAGAAGGCTCGCCGCTGCTGTTCCACACCTCGCGCCTGCGCGAGGCGCTGGCACGCGAGCTGGGCAATGCGCGCGGCGATTTCCGGGTGGCGCAGGCGTTTCTCTATTCGCCACCGCTCGTGAGCCCGACCCTCGAGCGTCTGCGTGCGGGTGGCGTCCGGCGCCTGATCGTGCTGCCGCTGTACCCACAGAGCAGCGGCAGCACCACCGGTGCGGTCTATGACCAGGTGGCTGCTGCCTTGAGCAGCTGGCGTGCGCTGCCCGGGCTGCGCTTCATCGACAGCTACTTCGACGCCGCCGACTACATTGCGGCGCTCGCCAACAGCCTGCGCGAGCATTGGAGCCTGCATGGCCGCAATGGCCACCTGCTGATGTCGTTTCACGGCATCCCGCAATCCTTTGTCGCGCGCGGCGATCGCTATGCCGATGAATGTCAGGCGACCGCGGCACTGCTGGCCGCCGCCCTTGATCTGCAGCCGCAGGAATGGAGTCTTAGCTTTCAATCGCGCTTCGGTGCCAATCGGTGGCTGACGCCGGCCACCGACCGGACGCTCGCGGAGCTGCCCGGCCGCGGCGTCCGCGCCGTCACCGTCATCTGTCCCGGATTTGCCGCCGATTGCCTCGAGACGCTGGAGGAGATCTCGTTGCGCGGACGCGAGCTCTTCCTGCACGCCGGCGGCGAGCGCTTCGAATACGTCAGTGCACTGAACGGGCGTGCCGACCACGCGCGCGCGCTGGCGCAGGTGATCCTGCGCGCCAGCGGTGACTGGGACTGACCGCCCGGAGTCGCCGATGTTCGGCCGATTTCTCGAGCTTGCGATCGCCACCCGGGACATAGCGGCCTCGGTTCAGTTCTACGAGCGACTCGGTTTCATGCAGCTCATTACGAACGACGCCTGGCCGCATCGCTATGGCGTGCTCAGCGACGGCCGCATCCATCTGGGACTGCACGAATACGCGATGCCCTCCCCGTCGGTCAGCTTCGTGTTGCCGGAGCTGATCCAGGCGCGCGCAGCGTTGGCGGCAGCACGGTTCGAGCCCGAACTCAGCCGTCTCGGAGAGGAGGAATTGCATCAGCTGCGCCTGCGCGATCCGGGCGGACAGGCGGTCACACTGCTCGAGGCCCGCACCTACTCCCCGGCCGCGCCGGACGCGAGCGCGGAATCGTTGTGCGGTTACTTCCTGCATCTGAGCCTGCCGCAAACGGACTTCGAGCGCGCGCGCAGCTTCTGGGAGCGCGGCGGATTCGTGGCGCTACCCGAGCTCGACGAGCGCTACGCTCATCTGCCGTTGACCAGTGACCGTCTCGATCTGGCGTTTCATCAGCGGCGCCTGCTTGATGCGCCGCTGCTGGTGTTCGAATGCGACGACCTGGCGCGGCAGCGAACGCAGCTGGCGGCGCGCCAGATCGCGCTCTCGATCGAGCTGCCGCACGGTTTCGAGCCGGAACAGTGCACGCTGCTCGAAGCCCCCGAGGGTACGCTGCTATTGAGTCTGCGCGCCGGCGGCTGAAGCGACCGCGTAGCGAGCCACCACGTTAAAGCGGATGTGAATGGTTTCGGCCACGCGCAGCGCGCCGAGACCCACGCTGTAGGGCGTGAGCCCGAGTTGCGCGTGCGTGAGATCGAATTCCCCGCTGGCATCGAGCTCTTCGGGC
>DASYNV010000145.1:0-4778 GCA_036008365.1 Steroidobacteraceae bacterium
GCACTTTTGCGCTGACCATCCCGCAGCTGCCCCCGGGGCTGCGGACCGCGGTTACGAACGCCTACCTGCTGTGTCGCATTGCCGACACGATCGAGGACGAACCGGTGCTGTCGGCGGACGAGACGCTGGTGATGTTGCGGCGGTTCGTCGCGGTACTCAACGGCCGTGAGGACGCGGCGCCGCTGGCTCGCGAGCTGGCCCCGCGGTTGTCCGGGCCGACGCTGCCGGCTGAGCGCGATCTGGCGCTCAACCTCGAGCGCGTGGTGCGCATCACCGCCGCGCTGGATGAGCCGAAGCGAGCGGCGATCCAGCGCTGCCTCGAAGTCATGTGCAGCGGCATGCATCAGTTCCAGCGCACGGCCAGCCTGCGCGGCCTGCCGCGTGCCACCGACCTGGATGACTACTGCTATTACGTGGCCGGTGTGGTCGGCGAGATGCTGACCGATCTGTTCTGCGACTACTCGGTCACGATCGCGCAGCGGCGCGCGGCGCTCGATGAGCACGCGGTATCGTTCGCGCAGGGTTTGCAGATGACCAACATTCTCAAGGACGTGTGGGAGGACCGCAACCGCGGAGCTTGCTGGCTGCCGCAGGAAGTCTTTTCACGCCACGGCATCGACCTGGGACAGATCTCCTCCGGACGACCGGATCCGCGTTTCGATGCCGGCATGAGCGAGCTGGTCGGTGTGGCGCACGCTCACCTGCGCAATGCGCTGTCCTTTACGCTCCTGATTCCGGCGCAGGAAGCCGGCATCCGGCGCTTCTGCCTCTGGGCCATCGGGCTGGCGGTGCTGACACTGCAACGGATCCGCCAGACGCCCGGTTTCACCAGCGGCGCGCAGGTGAAAGTGTCGCATTCGGCCGTGGCCATGACACGCCTCTTCACCAGCGTCGCGGTGCGCAGCGATTGGATGCTCAAGGGCCTGTTCGAGCGGGCGGCGAGCGGGCTGCCGCTGGCAAGCTCGCCCGCGGTGCCACGGGCCCCGCATCGCGTGCACCGCAGCGCCGAGCCTGCCGAGGATTACGCCGCCGCTGCGCGCCGCTCCGAGGGGAGATCGGCACATTGAGCGCCTCGGCCATTGAAGCGCGGGCGCACTCGAGCAAAGCGCTCGCACGCGAGCGCCTGGACTCGGGCGTCGCCGCGGACGGCTCGCTCGATGGCGCCATCGAGGCCGCGCGCGCGGCCCTGATCGGACAGCAGCACGCCGCCGGTTACTGGCTGTTCGAGCTCGAAGCGGACTGCACGATCTCAGCGGAATTCATCATGATGATGCATTTCCTGGACGAGATCGACGAGGCGCTGCAGTCGAAGATTGCAGTCTACCTGCGCGCGCGTCAGGCCGAGCACTGTGGCTGGCCGCTCTACTACAACGGCGCGCTGGACATCAGCTGCACCGTCAAGACCTACTTCGCCCTCAAGCTCGCCGGCGACAGCCCCGATGCACCGCACATGGTGCGGGCGCGCAATGCCATCCTCGAGCGCGGCGGCGCCGCGCGTTGCAACGTGTTTACGCGCATTGCGCTCGCCATGTTCCGCCAGGTTCCGTGGCGCGCCGTGCCCTACATACCGGTCGAGATCATGCTGCTGCCGCGATGGTTCCCGTTCCATATCGACAAGGTCTCGTACTGGTCTCGAACCGTGATGGTGCCGCTGTTCGTACTGTGCACGCACCGCGCTCGCGCCAGAAACCCGCGCGACGTGCACCTTGCGGAATTGTTCATCACTCCGCCCGAACAGGAGCGGCACTACTTTCATCTGCCGCCGGGTCGCTCGGGACTGCTGGCCAAATCGTTCCTGCTGCTCGATCACGTGGCGCGCCGCATCGATCCGCTGATTCCGAAGGCGATGCGCGCGCGCGCCACGCGCCGCGCGGAGCAGTGGGTGCTCGAGCGGCTCAATGGCGAGGACGGTCTCGGCGCGATCTTTCCGGCCATGGTCAACGCGCTCGAGGTCATGGTACTGCGCGGCTTTCCGAGCGATGAGCCGCGACGCGTCACCGCCAAGCGCGCCATCGAGAAATTGCTGGTGGTCGATGACTCGTCGGCTTACTGCCAACCCTGTGTCTCGCCGATCTGGGACAGTGCGCTGGCCGCGCTCGCCATGCAGGCCGAGGGCGGAGTGGCTGCCGGCGCCGCGGCCGATCGCGCGCTGGACTGGTTGCGTGCGCAGCAGTTGCTCGATGAACCGGGCGATTGGCAGGTGCGGCGGCCCGATCTTGCCGGTGGCGGCTGGGCGTTCCAATTCGGCAACGGCTTCTATCCCGACCTCGACGACACGGCCGTGATCGCCTGGGCCATGTGCCGATCGAGCGAGCCTGGCCGCTATACCCAGTCGTTGCATCGCGCGCTCGATTGGCTGGTCGGCATGCAGAGCCGAAATGGCGGGTTTGCGGCCTTCGATGCCGACAACACGCACTACAATCTCAATCAGATCCCGTTCGCCGACCATGCCGCGCTGCTCGATCCACCGACCAGCGATGTTACGGCGCGAGTCGTCACAGCGCTCGCAGTCGCCGGTCGGCCACAGGACCGTCTGGCACTGGCACGCGCCATCGCATTTCTACGCACCGAGCAGGCTGCGGACGGCTCCTGGTTCGGGCGCTGGGGCACCAACTACATTTACGGCACCTGGTCGGTGCTGACTGGGTTCGCGCACGCGGGCATCGGTGCCGATGACGAATCGGTGCAGCGCGCGGTCGGCTGGCTCGAAGCGCGCCAAAACGTCGATGGCGGCTGGGGCGAGAGCAACGACACCTATGCACGAGCCCCGCGTGCTGGCGAGCGCACGCCCAGCAATCCGTATCAGACCGCCTGGGCCGTGCTGGCGATGCTGGCTGCCGGAGCGGGCCGTTCGGACGCCGTGCGGAGTGGTATCGAGTACCTCCGGCGCGGGCAGCAGGCCGACGGTCTTTGGAGCGATCCGACTTTCACGGCGCCGGGTTTTCCGCGCGTGTTCTATCTCAAGTACCACGGCTACTGCGCTTACTTTCCATTCTGGGCGCTGGCCGCCTATCGCGACTTCACCGCTTCGGGGGCCGCATATTGACGGCGTGGTGGGTATCCTCTGCGCGCTCACGACCGAAGCGCGGCACCTGAAACCCACGCTGCGGCGGCCCAGCACGCCGTTCGAGTCGTTGACCGACGGCACGCTGCTGGCGGTGACCGGCATGGGGCCGGATGCCGCCGCATCCGGTGCACGTGCACTCATCCAGGCCGGCGCGAGTGCATTGGCGAGTTTCGGATTCGCTGGAGGACTCGATCCCACACTCGCTGCAGGCGACATCTGTCTGCCGCGCGAAGTGATGGCGCAGTACCTTCCCGCGATCGCCACTGCGGAGCGCTGGCGCGATCGGGTCGCTGCGGCATTGATCGCGCTCGTGCCTCGGGGGCATGTCATCGACGGCACCCTGCTGAGCAGCGCTCGGGTCGTCGCGAGCGTCGCAGAAAAGGCGGCGCTGTTCGGTGCCACCGGAGCCCAGGCCGTGGACATGGAGAGCTTTGCCGTGGCCGAAGTGGCGAGCACTCATCGAGTGCCGTTTCTCGCGCTGCGTGTGGTGGTCGACCGCGCGATCGATGAGCTGCCGCGCGCCGTGACGGTGGCCGCCGACCACGCCGGCGAGATCAGGATCTGGCAGCTGCTGACAGGCCTGGCTCGCTCGCCAGCTGACCTCGCGCCACTGATGCGTCTCGGGCGGCGCTACCGCGCGGCGAGCCGATCCCTGGCCGCCATCGCGCGCGTGGGCTCCTGGTCGCAGCTGGCATTCTCATGAGGGCGCTGGTCACGGGCGCGACAGGCTTTGTCGGTGCCGCAGTTGCACGGGCCCTGCTCAAGGCGGGCTGGGAGGTGCGCGCCCTGGCGCGCGCAGGCTCGGACCGCCGCAATCTGCAGACGCTCGCCCTCGAAATCGTCACCGGCGATCTCGCGGACCGTGGCTCGCTCGATCGGGCCGCTGCCGACTGCGAAGCCCTCTTTCACGTGGCGGCGGACTATCGCCTCGGCGCACGCGACTCGCAGCGGCTCTACACGACCAATGTCGAGGGCACGCGCGCGATTCTCGAGGCCGCGCGCGCCGCGGGCATCACGCGCATGGTCTACACCAGCAGTGTCGCCTGCGTCGGACTGCCGCCCGACGGTGCGCCCGGGCGCGAGGACACGCCGGTCACCGTGGCGGACATGATCGGTCACTACAAACGCTCGAAATTCCTGGCGGAGGAACTGGTGCGTGAACTCGCGCGCGCAGGTACGCCGGTGGTCATCGTCAATCCATCGACGCCGATCGGGCCGGGCGATGTGAAGCCCACGCCGACCGGTCAAATGGTGCTCGATGCCGCCAACGGCCGCATGCCGGCCTATGTCGATACCGGACTCAACATCGTGCATGTCGATGATGTCGCCGCCGGACATCTGCTCGCCTACCAGCGCGGCCGCATCGGCGAGCGCTACATCCTCGGGGGGCAGGACATGAGCCTGCGCGAGATTCTCGCCGAGATCGCGCGTCTGGTCGGCCGACGGCCGCCCCAGATCCGCCTGCCGCGCACGCCGCTGCTGCCGTTCGCGTACCTCGCGGAATTCGTGGCTGGCCTGACCGGCGGCAGCACGCGGCTCACGGTCGAGGGGCTGCGCATGGCCCGTAAGCGCATGTATTTCTCAAGCGACAAGGCGGTGCAGGAGCTCGGCTATCGCTGGCGACCGCCGGTCGAGGCCTTTGCCGACGCGCTGAGCTGGCTGCGCGCTCAGGGTTTACTGCGCCGTTAGCAGCTCAGCCGGGCGGCGACTC
>DASYNV010000146.1:0-2803 GCA_036008365.1 Steroidobacteraceae bacterium
TTGGGCGGCAACGATGCGGCCATCGTGCTGGACGATGTGGACCCGCGCGCCGTTGCGCCGAAGCTGTTCTTCAGTGCCTTCGTCAACAGCGGCCAGGTGTGCATGGCCATCAAGCGTATCTACGCGCACGAGCGAATCTTCGAGCCGCTATGCGCAGCGCTCATGGCCGAAGCGCGCAAGGCGCGCATCGGCGATGGTGCTCGCCGGTGGCGAGCGAGCGGCGGGCGACGGCTACTTTCTGCCGCCGACCATCGTCACGCAGTTACCCGAGGACGCGCGCCTGATCACCGAGGAGCAATTTGGCCCTGTGCTGCCGGTGCAGCACTTCAGCGACATCGAGGATGCCATTCGCCGCGCCACCGCCGCCAACGTGCCGTTCGGCGGCATCAAGCAATCGGGCATCGGTCGCAATTATTCCGAGCTCGGGCTCAAGGGCAACATGGAAGCGCGCGTGATCAGCGTGCTCAAGTCCCAGGCTCCCTGACATCCACGAGTTCGAGCCATGAGAGCAGCGCCGCGTTGACCGCGGCCGGCTGCTCCATCGGCGACATGTGGCCGCAATCGGCAACGATCGTAAGGAGGCTGCCCGGAATGAGCTGCTGCATCTCGCGATGCTGCGCCGGCGGCGACCACTGATCCTGCTCGCCGCAGAGCAGCAGCGTCGGACCGGCGATTCGCGGCAACAGTGCGCTGGCGTCCGGTCGCTGCAGCAGCGCCTGGATCTGCGCGGCGAACTCCGTCACGCTGCGCCGCTCGAACATCTCGACGATGGCCTCGATCAGGGCGCTATCCCGCAGGCGGTCCGGATGCACCATGTCCCGGAGCCAGTTCAGCGCCATCGCGCGGACCCCATCGATACGCGCCTGTTCCAGTAGCTTCAGGCGCCCCTGGGTTTCGCGCTCGCCGGCTTCCCCCGGCGCCAGCGGCCTGAAGCCGGTATCGAGCAGCGCCGCGCCGCGCAGCCGCGTGCCCGCCTGGCGCGCGATCTCGAGCGCGACGCGTCCGCCCATCGAGTGTCCAACGAGCGCGAGCGGACCCGGATTCGCGGCCAGCACGGCGCGCGCCATCTCGGCCAGCGAATCGGCCTGTCCATGCATCGCGATGCTGAAGTCGACGCCGCGCGCGTGCAGCACCGCGCTCTGTGCGGCCCAGACTGCCTGATCGCACATCAATCCGGGAATCAGCACCAGTGCCGGACGGCTCATGCCCTCAGGCCACGCGGGTCGGCGTGATCGCCGAGGACGGTGCGCTGTGGCCGACGAAGTAGATCCGCGCCAGCTCATCGTTGGTACGCGCAAGCGACAGTTGCAGCCGATCGATGAAGCCGTGCAGCTCATCCTGCGCGAGCGATTCAAATTCGGTGTGACGAATGGCGCGCCGCATGCGCGCCACGCGCCGCAGCAACGGCAGGCTGTTGGGCAGCCGATGTAGCACCTCTTCCGCGCGCCGCAGGCAGCAGACACAGGCGCGCGGAAAATGATCGTCCGCCAGCAGGAATCGCACCACACCGGCGCCATGGACGCGCTCGCGCGTCTTGAGTCGATACATCTGATAGCCTGAGAGCGAACGCAGCACGCTCATCCACAGCACCGACTCGAACGGCCGCAGCTCCTCTTCATTCGCCGCCGCCATCATCGCAGCGGCGCGCACGTCGACGATGCGGCTGCTCATGTCGGCGCGCTCGATGTTGCGGCCGATGGTCAGGAACGATAGCGCATCGCCCTCGTTGAAGATCCCTTCGAACATGCCCGTGAGCGCCTGCGTGCAGGTGGTGACATGCCCGAGAAACGCATAACGGGTGCGCTTGGCGGCCGCCTCGGCCGCGTGCTCGCCGACATAGAGATAGAGCTCGTTGATGTGTTCCCACACATCGCGCGGCAGGATGTCGCGCACGGTCCGGGCGATCTCGCGGGCACGCGCAATCGAACTGAGCATCGAGCCCGGATTCTTCGGCTCCGAGACCACGAACTTGACCACCGATTTCTCGCTGTCGTCGCGCGCCAGCTCGTCATAACGCGACTGGTTGCCGGTGATGGTGACCAGTGGTTGCCAGCCGGGACTCAATCGCTGCGGCAGGTCGAGCATGAGGCTCGCGCTCGCACCCACCAGGCGCGCCAGGTTCTCGGTGCGCTCGAGGTAGCGCGCCATCCAGTAGAGATTTTCAGCTACGCGCGAGAGCATGTTCGACCGAGGTATCGACGATCCAGGTGTCCTTGCTGCCGCCGCCCTGGGAGGAATTGACCACCAGTGAGCCCTTGCGCATCGCCACGCGCGTGAGGCCCCCCATGGTGACCTGCACCTGGCGCCCCGAGAGGATGAACGGGCGCAGGTCGAGGTGCCGCGGCTCGAGGTTGCTGTCGACCAGGGTCGGCGTGGTCGACAGACTGATCACGGGCTGAGCGATGTAGTTGCGCGGGTTCTCGCGGATGAGCTCGGCAAAGCGTTTGCGCTCCGCCTCGCTCGACTTCGGTCCCATGAGCATGCCGTAGCCGCCGGACTCGTTGGCGGGTTTGACCACGAGCGTCGCCAGATTCGCCAGCACATGCTCGCATTGCCTGGGATCGCAGCACAGATACGAGGGCACGTTCGGCAGGATGGCATCCTGATCGAGGTAGTAGCGGATCATCGCCGGCACGAACGTATACACCAGCTTGTCGTCGGCCACGCCGGCCCCTGGGGCGTTCGCGAGCGCCACCTTGCCGGCGCGCCAGGCGCGCATGAGGCCCGGCACACCCAGCGCCGAATCGCTGCGAAACACTTCGGGATCGAGGAACAGATCGTCGATGCGGCGGTAGATGACGTC
>DASYNV010000147.1:0-10506 GCA_036008365.1 Steroidobacteraceae bacterium
TTGTTAGCGGGGGACGTCTCGGCAATTGGCGTGCACGCCAAGCTCAGGCGCGCATTGACCGGTCCGTTACTCTATTCCTCGACAAACTGACTGGTGTTGACGAAGCCGATCTTCTCCATGTGATTGCGCTGTGCCGCGGCCAATACCTTGGCGACAGAGTCGTATTTCACATGGCTGTCCGGCGCCAGATGCAGCTCGGGCTGCGGATCCTGCGCTGCGGACTCCTTGAACTGCTGCTCGAGCTCCTCCAGCGTCGGAATCGTCTGACCATTCCAAGAGATGGTGCCGTCGTAGTAGATATCGAGGTTGATGATCGTCGGCGGCGTTGGCGGCGGCGGCTGATTCAAATTTGGCGGCGGCATATCGAGCTTCACCGCATGCGTCATGATCGGCAGCGTCACGATCAGCGTTACCAGCAGTACCAGCATCACGTCGATCAGCGGCGTGGTATTGATATCGCACATCGGCGCGCCTTCGCCGCCCCCTCCGACACTCATTGCCATGGGATTCGATCCTCTTGATTAGCGAGTGCCGCGAATGCCGTGGTCGGGCTCTGTAATGAAGCCGACCTTGATGATCCCACCCCGATTGATCGCCGCAATCACCTTGCCGACGTTCTTGTAATCGGTTTGAGCATCCGCCCGGATGTGAATCTCGGGCTGCGGCACCTTGACGGCTTCCTTTTCGACCAGCTCGACCAATTGATGCATGTCGAGCATCCTGAACTGGCCCCAGTACACATCGCCATCGGCGGTGACCGAAATGTTGATGTTCTCGGGCTTGGTCTGGGTCGGGATATTCACGGCCCTCGGCACGGTCACCGGCACGTTCTTCGTGATCACGGGAATCGTGATCAGGAAGATGATCAGCAGCACCAACATGACGTCGACCAGCGGCGTCGTGTTGATATCTGACATCGTGCCACGTTCGTCGCCGTCCCCGCTGCCAACGCTCATTGCCATGGAGTTGCTCCGAAAACCTACAGGCCGATCAATTACCCGCCGACGCGCGCGCCGCTCACCAGGTAGGCATGCAGATCGCTGGCGAAGTTCCGCACGTTGTCCTGAATGATCTTGTTCCGGCGCAGCAGCCAGTTGTAGCCGAGCACCGCGGGCACTGCGACCGCCAGACCGAGGGCCGTCATGATCAGCGCCTCGCCGACCGGGCCCGCGACGCGGTCGATGCTCGCCTGACCGGCGATACCGATGTCGATCAGCGCATTCAGAATACCCATGACGGTGCCGAACAGACCGACGAACGGCGCGACCGATCCGACCGATGCGAGGAACGACAGACCGCCCGAGATCTTGCTGATGACGGCTTCCACGGCGCGTTGCAGCGCCATCGTAATCCACTCGTGCAGGTCAATGCGGTCCGTCAAGCGCCCCTCGTGGTGAGAAGCGGCCCGCAGCCCGCTCTCCGCGATGAACCGATAGTCGTCACGCTTGCCGAGGCGCTCGACACCATCCTTGAGAGAAGGGGCGGTCCAGAATTGTTTTTCAACGACTTTTCCCGATTTCTTCAGGGTGCGTTGATCCCACAGTTTGGTCAGGATGATGAACCACGTTCCGAGCGACATCAGCACCAGGATCACGAGTGTCGTTCGAGTGACGACGGTGCCGTTGGTCCATAGCGGACCGAGTCCGTACGGGTTGCCAGTGGCGGTCGCGACTGCTGCGGTGGCTGCTTCGGTAGGTGCTGCGGTATCCATTGATTTTCCTCTTTTACATCATCCCCGCCCGGCGAAGCCGGCGGACCAATTGTTGGGTGAGATCAGACAGTTATAACTAAACTCTGTGAAGGTACTCTAACCGCCGTGAAGCTCGAACTTCACTGGTAGCGTGGCGCACGACTCCATCGGCTTTCCCTCGGAAGTCGCGGCTTTATATCGGGAGGCCTTGGCGACTTTCACCCCGGCCTCATCGAGCAGCGGGAACCCGGAGCTGGTCGCGACCTCGGCACTCACTATTTTGCCGTTCGCGCCGACGCACACTTTGATCTGCGGCCGGCCCTCCTGACCTTCGCGACGCGCCTGCTCGGGATAGTAGTCGGCGACATCCGGCTTGCTGGTTAGCGAGAGCTGCGTACCCGGTACGATGGCCCTCGGGGCCGGCGGCGGCGGTGTCGGCTTCGTGGTGACGATGGCGATGGGCGGCGGGGTCTCGACGGGAACGGTGATATTGATATCCGGGGCAATGACCTGAACCGGCGGCCTCTCTTTCAGATCGACGGGCGGCGGCGGCGGCGGCAGATCCTTAGGCTTGTCTTGCTGGATGACCGTGGTCTGCAGAATCGTCTGCAGGTAGCGCTGGCCGCTCTTTGCGAGACCGGTCGCGAACGCATAGATGATGAAGATATGCAGCACGACGATCACAATGAACACGATCGCTCGCTTGGAAAATAGATTCGCTTCCTGGGGATAATAGGCGGCCATAGTTAATGTGTGGTTTCCTTAAGGCTCTCTCAGCGCGCGCACGCGGCCATTACAAGCCCTTTTACTATTCGACTTTCCAAGCATGTCGGCTGTCTTCCCCGGGTCACTGCGCTCTCGCGCGCTCTCCCAGGCAGCCTTTGGGCCAGCGCGCCCGTTGTCGACACCGAAACTCCGTTCCCGGTGAAACAACATGAGCGCAAGAACTGTAACTGCTCGCCGCAACCCTGACAATCCCTCAACAAACGTCATTCACTGGTCATAAGACGATGCCAGCTCGGCGGCATCCCCGATTCGGCAAAATCTGGCCTATTAATGCGCCGCTGCCGCCGCTGCCACCGCTGGGGCCGTGGCGTCACTGTCACCGGTCCGTGACCGCTCCTTCCGACGCGCTGCTCACGACCCGCGCATACTTGGCCAGCACACCGTGCACAGCATAGGGCCGCCGCGGCTTCCAGGCACGCCGTCGGGCTCTGAGTTCGGCAACGGAAACAGCCACATCGATGCGCTGTTGTTGTGCATCAATGGTCACGCGATCACCATTTCGCAGCAACGCGATCGGGCCGCCGCTCGCGGCCTCCGGCGCCATATGTCCGACCACGAACCCGTGGGTGCCCCCGGAAAAGCGACCATCCGTGATCAATGCGACTTTGTCCGAGAGCCCGCGGCCCACGATGGCGCCAGTGGGGCTCAGCATTTCGCGCATGCCCGGGCCGCCCTTAGGGCCTTCATATCGAATCACGACGACATCGCCGGGCCGGACCTTCCCCGCGAGGATGGCCGCAGTCGCCGCCTCTTCACCGTCGAAGACGCGTGCCCGACCCGTGAAAGACTGGCCCTCTTGGCCACTGATCTTGGCAACGGCACCGTCGGGCGCGAGGTTTCCATAGAGAACAACGAGATGGCTATTTCTCTTCATTGGGTTTGACAGAGGTCTGACGATGTCCTGCGCCGCCGGGTAGTCGGCGACCCCATCCAGATTCTGAGCGAGACTCCGTCCAGTGACGGTCAGGCAGTCGCCGTGCAGCAACCCGGCATCGAGCAATCGCTTCATCAGGGGTCGAATGCCACCAATCGCGATCAACTCTGACATCAGGTATCGGCCGCTCGGGCGCACATCGGCCAAGACCGGCACGCGGCGGCCGATGCGCGTGAAATCATCGAGCGTGAGGCGTACTCGCGCGGCCCGTGCGATTGCGAGCAGATGCAGCACCGCATTGGTCGAGCCGCCGAGCGCAATCACGACGGTGATTGCGTTCTCGAACGCGCGCCGAGTGAGGATCTCGCGCGGCCGGATCCCAGCGCGCAGCAGCGCCACCACGGCTTCACCGGCGCGCCGGCAATCGTCAATCTTCTCGGCGCCCACCGCCTCCTGCGCCGAACTGCCAGGAAGACTGAGGCCCAGTGCCTCGATCGCCGAGGCCATGGTATTGGCCGTATACATGCCACCGCAGCTGCCTGGCCCTGGGATGGCGGTCCGCTCGACCTCGAACAGCTCTGCCGCGTCGAGCTTGCCAGCCGCAAGTCCGCCGACCGCCTCGAACACCGAGACGATGTCGCGACGCTGAATGCCGGGGCGGATCGTACCGCCATAGACGAACACCGCCGGCCGGTTCAGACGCGCGATTGCCATGGCGCAGCCGGGCATGTTCTTGTCACAGCCGCCGACTGCCACGACGGCGTCGAAGCCCTCGGCTCCGACGACGGTCTCGATCGAATCCGCGATCACCTCACGCGACACCAGGGAGTAGCGCATACCGGGCGATCCCATGGAGATGCCGTCCGAGACCGTGATGGTGTTGAACACCACGCTCTTGCCGCCGGCTGCATTGGCACCATTCGCGGCCGCACGCGCGAGTTCGGCAATGTGCACGTTGCATGGAGTCAACTCCGCCCAGGTCGAGGCGATGCCGATCTGCGGCTTGGAAAAATCCTCGTCGTTGAATCCCACCGCACGCAGCATGGCGCGCGCCGGCGCCTGCTTGGCGCCGTCGACCACCAGGCTGGAGTAACCCCTCAGATTGGCGCCGGATTTCCGGCGTGCACCCGCGCCGGCTCTGGCGCGCCTGTTCGATGTCATTGCCTGCACCTCAATTGCGTGTCGCGGTTAGTTCATGTGCGCGCCGCCGTACCCAGACCGTCGGCTCGCATGCGCACGAAGCCGATCGCCCCGGCGGTTACCATGATCAAGGGTATCAGCAGCGCGGCGATCCCGAGCCCGGCGCTGGCCGACTCGAGCCATTCATAACACAGCATGCCGAGCGGCGCGGCAAACAGGCCGCGAACGCCCGTGAGAGTCACATGCACGCCCATGTAATGCTGCGCGCGGCCGAGCGTGGCAAAGTCGTTGTGGCCGAGATTCCAGCCCAGATTCGCGCCAGCGTAGCTGACGCCCAGCAGCACGCTCGCGGGCCACAGCAGCCACGGCAGGCGCAGCACCACCGCACCGCACATGATCGAAATCGCAGTCACCAGCGACCAGCATTGCCGAGCACGATAGTCGATCACGTGTCCGCGATCGAACAGGCGCGCCCAGGCTGGCAGAAATAGCGGCATCAGCAACAGCGGTAGTGCCGTCAGCAATATCACCTGGGTGGTGCTCGAGAGGTGCAGTCGGTCGGTGAACAACACCACCATCTGCGCATTGACCATGAGGTTCCCGGTGCCATACATGCTCATCCAGAACATGTAGCGACGAAACGAGGGATCGGCCGCGAGAATCTCACGCAACATGTGCAGGCTGAACGGCGCTGCCGCCATGCCCTCGCCCGCTTCCGCTGCCAGCAGTCGATATTCCCGGCGGACGCGCACCGCGCGATACCGCCAGGCGGCGCTGAGGCCGGCGAGGGCCGCCAGCAGATAGAGCCAGCGTGCCAGCGCGGCATGTCGATCCAACAGCCAGCCGGCCATCAGGGCCACGGCGGCCATGCCGACCTCGTTGTAGACGACGATGCGCCCCGTCATGCGCGCCATCACGTGGCGCGGATAGTTGGCGGTCCAGATCGCTGCGCGCACCGTCAGCACCCCGGCCCAGAGCATGCGCGCGAGGATCACCGCTGCGATGGTCAGCAGCAGTCCGCCGCCGGCACTCGGTGCAAAAGCGATCAGACCGACGCAGATGGCGAAGGCCGCCTGTAGTGCCACCAGCAGCGAGACCCGCGAACGACCGTGAGCGAGATTGGCCCACGCGAAGCTCACGATGTTGGCCATCGATGGTGCGCCGGTGACGAGCGCGACCGCGAGATTGACGCTGGCGCTCGGAAGCACCGGCGCGTAGCCCTTCTTGACGAAAACTGCGACAGTGGCGCCTTCGACCAAGCCAAGCGGTATTCCGATCAGCGCCCACGGCAGCCGTTCGCGGCTGAACATGGCCTCGACCCTCGCGCCCGGTCGGCGCTCACGCTGCACTGATCAACCCAGTCGCCGTCGGATCAGTTGATAAAGAGCGCGCACGCACTGAGCTTCGGCTCCCGGTGGACGGCCCGGCCGCTCCTTTGGGTTCCAGGCGTACAGATCGACGTGCAACCAGTTGGGGGTTGCCGTGACGAAGCGCTTGAGAAACAGCGCCGCGATAATGGCGCCGGCAAAGGGCGATGAGGACACATTGTTGAGATCGGCCACGCGGCTGCCGAGTTCATCGTCGTAGCCCATCCACAGTGGCATCGGCCAGATGGGATCGGCGTGGGCACGAGCGACCTCCGCGAATTCAGCCGCGAGTGCGTTATCCGAGGCGAACGCGGCCGGCAGATCCGGACCGAGCGCCGTCCGTGCAGCGCCCGTCAGCGTGGCGAGATCGATCAATAGATCCGGCCGCTCGCCATCGGCGTCGGCGAGCGCGTCGGCCAGTACCAGTCGTCCTTCCGCGTCGGTGTTTCCGATCTCGACCGTCAGGCCCTTGCGCGAGCGCCAGACATCGCCAGGCCGATAGGCGCGCGAGCCGACGCTGTTCTCGACCGCCGGGATCAGCAGACGCAACTCGATCGGGGCCTCGAGCTCGAGCAGCAGGCGCGCGAGGCCGAGCGCGCAGGCCGCGCCGCCCATGTCCTTCTTCATGAGCAGCATGGCCGCCGAGGGTTTCAGATCCAGACCGCCACTGTCGAAGCACACGCCCTTGCCCACGAGCGTCACACGCGGCGCGCCGGCGCGGCGCCAGCGGCAATCGATCAGGCGCGGCGCGCGCGCGCTCGCAGCGCCGACTGCGGCGATCAGCGGATAGTCGCGCGTAAGCGTCTCGCCGGCATGCACCACAGCCTCGCCAGGATGCTCTCCGGCCAACTCGAGCGCCGCGGCGGCCAATTCCTCCGGCCCGAATTGATTCGCGGGCGCATTGATCAGATCGCGCGCCCAACCCATGGCCTGCGCGGCAGCATGTGCGTAGCGCAGATCGGCACCCTCGGGCTCGACCAGCGCGTTGGCAATAGCAGGCTTGCCGGGCGTGCTGCGATAACGAGTCAGCCCGTAACTGCCGAGCAGCCAGCCGAGTGCAAACTGTGTGGCGGCATGGGCCGAGACCGCGGTCGCGAGCCGATAGGTACCCGCCGGCAGGCGCTCGGACAGTGGCGCGGCATCCCACAGGGACAGCTCCTCGGCGATACGCGTCGAACCGAGTCCGAGCAACGCACCAGCGATCGCGCCACCGGCATCGGGCAGCAGCTGGATACGATGTCGCTCGGCGGTAAAGCCCTGCGCCTTCGCCCAGGCCGCCTGCGACGGCGGCAGTGACTGCAGCAGTTCCGCGTAATTGCCGTCGGTGGCGAGCCAAAGCGGGATTCCCGCGCCCTGCTCCGCCGATACCAATATCTGCATGCATGAAAGCTTAGCGAATTGACGCACTGGATTGACAAGTACTTGATCGTTGTGATGATATCGGGTGCCAGTTATCAGCAATCGACCCCCACAATGCAGACTCCGAGCTCGCTCGTACTTCTCGTGGATCTGCTGCTCGGAGAGAGCAGTCGGGGCGGGTGCTGCCGGCGTTTCTGATACCAGGAAACGAACTCACACCGAAACCCCGCACCGGCCGCCGATGCGGGGTTTTTTGTTGACTTCACGGAGTGTTGAACGATGCATCTGTATGGCAGAAAGGACGTCGACAAGAAGGCGCTCAAGGGCGCTCGCATTGCGGTGCTCGGCTACGGCAGCCAAGGCCGGGCCCACGCGCTCAATCTGAAAGACAGCGGATTCGACGTCGTGGTCGGCGTCCGCAAGAGTGGCGACAGCTGGAAGAAGGCCAAGCGCGATGGTCTCGCCGTTGCCGAGCCGATCGACGCGGTCAAGGGTGCCGACCTGGTCGCGATGCTGGTTCCCGATCTCGCACAGTCAGCGCTCTATACCTCCATCAAGAGTGCGCTCAAGCCCGGTGCAGCACTGCTATTCGCGCATGGCTTCAATGTGCATTTCAGGCAGATCAAGGCCCGCAAGGATCTCGATGTGGTGCTGATCGCGCCCAAGGGTCCGGGCGATCTGGTGCGCCGCCAGTACCAGCAGGGCCGGGGCGTACCGTGCCTGATCGCGGTCGCGCAGGATGCGACCGGCAACGCGCATGCGCGTGCGCTTGCCTATGCCGACGGCATCGGCGGTACGCGCGGCGGCGTACTCGATACGACTTTTGCCGAGGAGACCGAGACCGATCTGTTCGGCGAGCAGGCCGTGCTGTGCGGCGGTGCCACCGAGCTGGTGGTCAAGGGCTATGAAACGCTGGTCGAAGCCGGCTACCAGCCCGAGGTCGCATATTACGAGTGCCTGCACGAGCTCAAGCTGATCGTCGATCTGTTGCACGAGGGCGGACTGTCGAAGATGCATCGATTCATCAGCGATACCGCCAAGTACGGCGATCTCACGCGTGGCCCGCGCGTGATCGATTCGCGCACCAAGAAGCAGATGCGCAAGATCCTCAAGGAGATTCAAAGCGGCCGGTTTGCGCGCCAGTGGATTCGCGAGAGCGCCAGCGGCGCCAAGAATTTCCGTCGCCTGCTCAAGAACGATCTGCGCCATCCCATCGAGCGCGTGGGCGAGAAGTTGCGCGCGCGCATGCCCTGGCTCCAGGGAGCCCGCTGAACGGAGAGTTCCATGACACCGACGCCCGACCGAGTATTGATCTTCGACACCACCCTGCGCGATGGCGAGCAGGCTCCCGGCTGCAGCATGACGCAGCCGGAAAAGCTTCGGGTCGCGCGCGCACTGGCGGAGCTCGGCGTAGACATCATCGAGGCGGGGTTTCCGGCAGCGTCGCGCGGCGACTGGGAATCGGTCAACGCGGTGGCGCGTGAAGTCCAGGGCCCGGTGATCGCCGGCCTGGCGCGCTGCTTGCGCGAGGACATCGAGCTCGCCGCGCAGGCGCTCAAGGACGCGCCGCGTCACCGGCTGCATCTGTTCCTGGCCACGAGCGCCATTCATCGCGAGTTCAAGCTCAAGATGGCGCAGGAGGAGATCATCCGTCGCGCCGTCGAAGGCGTGAAGATCGCGCGCGAGCATTGCACCGATGTCGAGTTCTCGCCCGAGGACGCCTCGCGCACCGAGCTCGACTTCCTGGCCCAAGTGGTTGAAGCGGTGATCGATGCCGGCGCCACGACCATCAACATTCCCGACACGGTCGGCTACACGGTGCCCGACGAGTTCGGCGAAGTATTCCGCTATCTGCGCAAGCACGTGCGCGGCATCGACAAGGTAACGCTGTCGGTGCATTGCCATGACGATCTCGGCATGGCCGTCGCCAACAGTCTGACCGCCGTGGTCGCCGGCGCCCGCCAGATCGAATGCACGATCAACGGCATCGGTGAGCGCGCCGGCAATTGCGCGCTCGAAGAAGTGGTGATGGCGCTCGCGACACGCCAGGCCTTCTTCAATGTCGGTACCGGCGTGCAGACCTCGCGCCTGTATCCAACCAGCCGCCTGGTGGCCAGCATCACCGGCGTTTCGATCCCGCGCAACAAGGCCGTAGTCGGCGAAAACGCCTTTGCGCACGAGGCGGGCATTCATCAGCACGGCATGCTGCAGAACCGCTCGACTTACGAAATCATGCGGCCCGAAGACGTGGGCCTGTCGCGCAGCAATCTGGTGCTGGGCAAGCACAGCGGCCGACACGCATTTCGCGACCGCGTCAAGCAGCTCGGCTTCGAACTCGAGGAACTCGAGCTCAACCGCGTGTTCGAGGAGTTCAAGGCGCTCGCGGATCGCAAGAAGGAGCTGTTCGACGGCGACATCGAAGCCCTGGTGCTGCGCGCCAGTGGTCAGGCACAGGGGCCTTGGAGCCTCGACACCCTGGGCGTCGAAGTGCACAGCGGCTCGCAGGCGGTCGCGCGCGTGCGCCTCAAGCACGCCGATGGCCGCATGCTCGAGCGCGAAGCCTCCGGTGACGGTCCGGTCGATGCCGCCTACAAGGCGATCGTGCAGGCGACGGGCGTGTTCGTGACGGTGCGCAAGTTCGAAGTGCACGCCGTCACGATCGGCGAGGATGCGCAGGGCGAGGCCATTCTTTACGTCGACGCCGACGGGCGCAGCTATCGCGGCTCGAGCATCAGCACCAACATCATCGAAGCGGCCGGTCGCGCGCTGCTCGAGGTCATCAACCGCATCGAGCTGTCGCACAGTAATGCCGCTCGCAGCCGAGCCGGCCACCGTGAGGACATCGCCCGGCTTGCACAGACCGCCGTGTAGGAGTCACCCAAATGCCCATACCCGCAACACCCTATATCTGGTTCAACGGCAAACTGGTCGCCTGGGAGAAGGCCACGGTGCACGTGCTGGCCCATGCGCTGCACTATGGTTCCTCGGTATTCGAAGGCGTGCGCGCCTATGAGACGCCGCGTGGTGTCGCGATCTTCCGGCTGCGGGATCACACCCGCCGGCTGTACGACTCCGCCAAGGTGTATCGCATACAGATCCCGTTCACGCAGGATCAGATCAACGATGCCTGCCGCCACGTGATCGCGGTGAACTCACTGTCACGCGGCGCCTATATCCGACCGGTGGCGTTTCGCGGCTACGGCGAGATCGGTGTTGCACCCAAGATCGACCCGCCGGTGGACGTTGCGATTGCTGCCTGGGAATGGGGCAAGTATCTGGGGGATGAAAGC
>DASYNV010000148.1:0-1807 GCA_036008365.1 Steroidobacteraceae bacterium
ACAGTCGGTTCACATCCGATCTTCAGATAGTCCTCCGCGCAATTGCAGACCGCGAGGTCTGTCTAGTCTTCGAGGGCCGCAGGTTTCGGCTCGCGGCGCCCCGCGCCACAGCCAAGCGCGGCAGCCGCCAACACCGCCAACGCTATAGCCGCGATGAGTACGGCGAACTGAGGAAACACCGTCTCGAGATACGCGCACGGTAAGAGCCAGATGAGATTCACAGCGAGCACCGCCCATGTCACGCGCCCATGGCTCCCCCATTTTCGCGACAGCCACTGGTAAGCGTGCGTGCGGTGCGCCTCATGAAGCCGCTCACCGCGCCCAGCGCGTCGCACCAGTGTTACGGTTGCATCCGCGAAAAAAACTCCGCCGAGCGTCAGCCAAACCGGCAACGCGACAGGCTCATCGCGGCTGGCGGCCAGGGCCAGTACGGCGATTACATAACCAATGTAACCACTGCCGACATCGCCCATGAATATCCGCGCCGGCGACCAATTCCAGCGCAGAAATCCCAGGCAAGCCGCTCCGAGGATCAGCGCTGCCGCGGTCACGCCGCTCGCCAGCGGCGCCGAGGCTGTCAGCACTGCTACGGCCCCCCACGCGACGAACGCGCCTTCAGATGCCGCGATGCCGTCAATGCCGTCCATGAAGTTAAATAGATTGAGTACCCAGATGATGCCGAGTGCTCCAAGGACCACGCCGCCGGCGCCGGACGCGACCAAATGATCCCCCAGGCGCACCGGCGGCAGGCCGCCCAGCCACGCGAGCGCCCATAGTGCGGCTAGCGCGTGAGCCGCCAGACGCACGACGGCAGGCAGACCATAGCGATCATCAACAAATCCAACCGCCGCAACGATCACCCCTCCAGCCAGGGCAGCAAACACGGCAAACTCGAGCCGGTGCAGTGCCAGCAGCACGGAAAACGCGGCCGTTGCAGTCACGACTATCGCGATGCCCCCGGCCCGCGGTGTCGGATGCCGATGGGAACTGCGCTCGTTCGGAACGTCTATGAGCCCCTGCGAGAGGGCGAACTTGCGCACAAGGAACGTCAGCGCCAGGGACAGTGCCAGGCTCACCCCCCCGAGCACGTACACTTCGATTCCGATGCGGCTCATACGCGCAGATTCATTCGCGGCTCGATCAATCGAGACCCATCTGTATCGCGAGCAGCCCGAGATATTCATGCAGCGCGTGCTCGGTCTCCCAAAGACCACTCGATTCCGGGATCAGCTGTCCGATCCGGTTGCTGCGCGACGCGCGGGCACGCTGTCCGACCGGAGCCGGAATCGGCCGTAGCGCGGCGCGCTCCATCAACTGCATCGCGCGTGGCATGTGATAAGCGGACGTTACCAGAATGAAGGGCGCGCTCCCGAGGATCCTGGCCACCGCACGCGCCTCACCGCTAGTATCCAGCGCGCCGTCCGACACCTCGATCGATGCGTCCGGCACCCCGAATTGGCGCGCGAGCTCCGCGTAACCGAGTGCTGGCGCTGCTTCACCCGGTGCCGCCCCGCCTGAGACCAGCAGGCGCGCCGCCGTCAGCCGCTGCACGAGCCGGACCGCTTCCACGATGCGCACCAGCCCGTCGGCGTCCAGCGCCGCGACGACCGAAACGCCCGCGCGCGGTCGATAGTCGCTCCCCAGGACGACGACATAGCCAACATCGGGGGGCGCGCGTTCGGCGGCAATCGAAGGATAGCGGCGCTCGAGCGGCCCGAGCAGCGCATCCCCGACCAGTCGGATCGAAGCGAGGTAGGTGAGTACGGCCGCGGCCAGGAACCATCGGCACGCCACCCGATGGCGGTTA
>DASYNV010000149.1:0-11079 GCA_036008365.1 Steroidobacteraceae bacterium
GGTTCTCGGTGGTGCGCGAGTATTGCGGTCACGGCATCGGCCGCGTGTACCACGAGGATCCCCAGATCCTGCATTACGGCGAGCCGGATTCCGGGCTCGAGATCCGCGCCGGCATGGTGTTCACGATCGAGCCGATGATCAACGCCGGCAAACGGCACGTCCGGGTTCTGCCCGATGGCTGGACTGTAGTCACCAAGGATCATTCGCTGTCCGCCCAATGGGAGCACATGGTGCTGGTGACCCCGAGCGGACATGAAGTGCTGACCCTGAGTCCGCGCGCGCATTGAGCGCGCGGCTCATCGACTTCGCTGACTGACTTCGAGAGCAACGCCATGGCGGTTTCCGATCCTTCGGTGCTGGAGGACGCCCCACCCGAGTCGCCCGCGCCGCTCGACTGGCCGCTGCTCAACCGTGTGCCCGCAGTGCTGGCCGAAAGCCAGGGCGCAGCCGAGAGTTGCCGCGCGCTGCTGCGCCAGGCGCAGGAAGAGCTGCGCGTGCGCTTCGTCGAAGAGGAACCGGTCGAGGGGCTGGTCAAGTCGCGTGCACGTTTCACCGATCTGGTGCTGCGCACGCTCTGGCAGCAGCGCCTGCAGGCCGACCTGGCGGGCCGCCTCGCGCTGATAGCGGTCGGCGGCTACGGCCGCGGAGAGCTGCATCCGTGCTCGGACGTCGACATCCTGGTGCTGGTGCCGGCGCCGCTGGCCGAGAGCGATCGCGCCAGCGTCGAGCAGCTGGTGGCGTTTCTGTGGGACATCGGGCTCGAGGTCGGACACAGCGTGCGCACCGTGGCCGAGTGTGCGGAGGAAAGCGCCGCCGATGTCGGCGTCATGACCACGCTCATGGAGTCGCGGCGCGTGGCCGGCTCGGCCGAACTGCTGGCGGCCATGCGGGTGGCGCTGGCTCCCGACCGCATCTGGCCGGTGCGCGAGTTCTTCGAGGCCAAGGTGCGCGAGCAGCAGGAGCGGCGCCTCAAGGCCAACGATACCGCCTACAACCTGGAGCCGAACGTCAAGACCGGCCCGGGCGGCCTGCGGGACATCCACACCATCGCCTGGGTCGCCAAGCGTCACTTCGGCGCCGAGACGCTCGATGAGCTCGTGACACTGGGCTTTCTGACGCCCTCGGAACTGCGGCGGCTGAAGCAGGCGCAGGCCTTCCTGTGGAAAGTACGCTTCGGTCTGCACGTGCTGACCGGACGCCACGAGGATCGACTGCTGTTCGACTATCAGATCAAACTCTCACACAGTTTCGGCTACGAGGACGCCTCGTACACGCTCGCCGTCGAGCAGCTCATGCAGCGCTACTACCGCACGGTCATGGACGTGGCGCTGCTCAACGAGCTGCTGCTGCAATTGTTTCGCGAGGCGATCCTGAGCGACCGGGCACCGCCGCAGCCGCTCAATCCGCGCTTCCAGGTTCGCAGCGAGTATCTCGAAGCGGTCACCGAAGATGTGTTCGCGCGCTGGCCCTCGGCGCTGCTCGAGCTGTTCGTGCTGCTGCAGCAGAATCCACAGATCCGCGGCGTGCGCGCCGGCACGATCCGCGCGGTGGCGCGCAATCTCTGGCTGATCGACGAGGAATTCCGTCAGAATCCGCGCAATCACCGGTTGTTTCTCGATGTGCTGCGCGCGCCGCGCGGGGTCACGCACGAGCTGCGGCGCATGAACGACTACGGCGTGCTGGGCCGCTACATTCCGGCCTTCGGCCGCGTGGTCGGCCGCATGCAATACGATCTGTTCCACGCCTACACGGTGGATGCGCACACGCTGTTCGTGGTCAGCAATCTGCGCCGCCTCGCGATCAGCGAGTTCGATCACGAGCTGCCGCTGGTGTCGGCCATCATGCAGCAGCTGCCGAAGGCGGAAATCGTCTACCTCGGAGCACTGTTTCACGACATCGCCAAGGGCCGCGGCGGCGATCACTCCGATCTTGGCGCGGTCGATGCCGAGTCCTTCTGTCTCGAGCAGGGTCTGTCGCGCTACGATGCGCGGCTGGTGGCATGGCTGGTCAAGAATCACCTGTTGCTGTCGGTCACCGCGCAGAAGCAGGACATCGGCGATCCACAGGTGATCAGCGAGTTTGCGCGCAAGGTCGGCGATGAGACGCATCTCGATTATCTGTACGTGCTCACCTGTGCCGACGTGCGCGGCACCAATCCCAAACTCTGGAATTCCTGGAAGGCGGCGCTGTTCCACGAGTTCTACCAACGCGTCAAGCGCGCCCTGCGCCGCGGCCTGGAAACGCCGATCGATCAGGACGAGCTGATACGCGAGCATCAGGACAGCGCGCGCGCGCTGCTGCGCGGCGTCGGTTTGCTGCCGCACGCGATCGAGCTGGCCTGGGCGCGGCTGCCGACGGTGTACTTCCTGCGGCATTCATCGGAGGAGATCGCGCGCCACACGCGCGCGCTCGCGGCCGCGGGCGAGGCCAACGCCGATGAGGCTCTGGTGTCGGTCGATCCGCAGAGCGAGCTCGGCACCACCGCGGTGATGATCTACGCGCCGCACCGCCGTCACGGCTTCGCTCGTGCGACCGCGGTCCTCGATCAACTCGGCCTGAACATTCTCGAGGCACGCATCACACCGGTCGGCAACGGCTTTTCGCTCGACTCCTACCATGTGCTCGAGGAAGACGGCACCGCGATCGGCGATGCCGAGCGACGGGCTGAGATCGAACAGGCGCTGTGGGGCTCGCTGCAACGGCCCGAAGAGGCGCCGCTGGCGGTGTCGCGGCGCGCGACGCGGCAGATGCGCGTGTTCAAGACACCGACGCAGATCGCCATCAGCATCGATGAGCGCAATCGCCGCTCGGTGCTCGAGCTCACGGCGGCCGACCGCCCGGGCCTGTTGTGCGATGTCGGCAAGGTGCTGTGGGAGGAGCGCGTCGATCTGCATGCCGCCAAGATCAGCACGCTCGGCGAGCGCGCCGAAGACGTGTTCTATCTCACCGACCGCTCACTGCAACCCCTGGATGAAGCGGCCGCGGAGCGCCTGCGCGCGCGTCTGACCGATGCGCTCGACCAACGCCTGGCATGAATCCCAATCTGGCGCGGCTGCACGCGTACCCGTTCGAGCGGCTGCGCGCATTGCTCGCCGATGCCACACCGCCCGCGCACCTGCCCGCCATCTCGCTGTCGATCGGCGAGCCGCGGCATCAGCCCCCGGCCTTCGTGCTCGAGGCGCTGGCTGAGAGCCTCGCGCAGCTCGACAGCTACCCGGCCACCCGCGGCCTGCCGCGGCTGCGCGCTGCCATGGCGGCGGCGCTGCAACGGCGCTGCCTGCCCGGCGGCGAGGCCCTGATCGATCCCGAGACCATGGTGCTGCCGGTCAACGGCACGCGCGAAGCGCTGTTTGCACTGGTGCAGGCGGTGGTCGATCCGCGCCATGAGCCGCTGGTGGCGATGCCCAATCCCGGCTATCAGATCTACGAAGGCGCGGCACTGCTGGCCGGTGCCGAGCCCTACTACCTGAATACCACGGCCGCCAACGGCTATCGTGCCGATCTGGCGGCGGTGCCGACGGCGATCTGGCGCCGCTGCCAGTTGCTGTTCCTGTGCTCGCCCGGCAACCCGACCGGTGCGGTGCTACCGCTCGAGTATCTGCGCCAGGCGCTCACGCTTGCCGAGCGCTACGACTTCATCATCGCTGCCGATGAGTGCTACGCCGATCTCTACCTCGATGAGGCCTTGCCCTGCCCGAGCCTGTTGCAGGCCGCCGCACTCGCGGGCAACGGCACCTTCCATCGCTGCATCGTGTTCCATAGCCTGTCGAAGCGCTCGAGCCTGCCCGGGCTGCGCTCCGGACTGGTTGCCGGCGATGCCGCACTGATCGAGCGCTTTCTGCTCTATCGGACCTACCAGGGCTGCGCCATGCCGCTGCCGACGCAGCTCGCCAGCATCGCCGCCTGGAGCGATGACCGGCACGTGAGCACCAACCGGCACCTCTACCAGCAGAAGTTCGCGCGCGTGTTGCCGATGCTCGAGCCGGTGCTGCCGCTGGCACGGCCCGATGGAGCGTTCTATCTCTGGGCCGCGATCGACGGCGACGATGCGCGCTTCGCGCGCGCGCTCTACGAGCGCACGAATCTGAGCGTGTTGCCGGGCAGCTTCATGGCGCGCGAGGCGCACGGCGAGAATCCGGGCCGCGGTCGCGTGCGCATCTCGCTGGTGCCGGAACTCGCGCAGTGCATCGAGGCGGCCGAGCGCCTGCGTCAGTTCCTGACGGGCTGAACCGACTCGAGGATCTCGAGGAAGGAGCGGTGCCAGCGGGTGATCGAGTTGGTGCGCAGCACTTGCAGCATGGCCTCGTGCCGCGTGCGCCGTTCGGACAGCGGCATTGCCAGCGCCTGTCGCAGCGCCAGCGCCACGGCCCGCCGATCGTAGGGATTCACTAGCAACGCATCGACCAGCTCGCGCGCCGCGCCGGCCATGCTCGAGAGCACCAGCACGCCCGGGTCTGCCGGATCCTGCGCCGCCACGAATTCCTTGGCGACCAGGTTCATGCCATCACGCAACGGCGTGACCACCGCGACGTTGGCGACGCGCAGGAAGCCGCTGAGCACGTCGTGCGGGAAGTCCTTGTTCAGATAGCGCACCGGCGTCCAGTCGGTGTCCGCGAATTGTCCATTGGTCTGTCCCGCGGCATGCTCGAGTGCATCGCGAATATTGGCATACGCCGCGACGTTGGTGCGGCTCAGCGGCGCGATCTGGATGTACGCTACCTTGCCGAGCAACTCCGGGGTCGAATCGAGCAGCGTACGATAGGACGCGAAACGCTCCACCAGGCCCTTGCTGTAGTCGAGGCGATCCACCCCGAGCATGAGCTTGCGTCCGAGCAGACCGGCGATCAGGCGCTTGACCTGTTCGTCGTCGCGCGCGGCGACCGCGGCTTGCTCCGTGATCGCCTCGACGTCCACGCCGATTGGAAAAACCCCGGTGCGCACGCGGCGGGAGCCGAAGTCGATGTGGTCGCTTGCGATCGCAGCCTCGTCGCGGAACACGGAATTGACGGCCGATTGAAATCCTTCCAGGTCCTCGGCGGTCTGGAAGCCCACGAGATCGTACTGGCACAGATCGCGCACCAGCTCGGCATAGACCGGCAGCACGCGCAGCAACGCGATATTCGGATAGGGAATGTGCAGGAAGAATCCCAGGCGTGCCTGCACGCCCTGCGCCCGCAGCTGGCTCGCCAGCGGAATCAGCTGGTAGTCGTGAATCCAGACCGTGTCATCGGGCTCGATCAGTCGCATCAACGCGGTCGCGAAGGCGCGATTGATCTCCATGTAGGCTTCGAATTCGGTGGCGTCGTAGCGAAACGCACCGAGAAAGTAGTGATGCAGCGGCCAGAGCGTCGAATTGCAGAAACCGTTGTAGTAAAGATCGAACGGCGCGGTCGGCAGGTCGATGGTGACGTAGCGGACACCTTCCTTTTCGATGCTCTCGGGCTCGGCCGCGGGCGAATCGCTGTTCTTGCCGCTCCAGCCGAACCAGACACCGCCGGACTGGCGCAGCGCCGACAGCAGGCCCACGGCCAGCCCACCCGCGCTGGCGGCGGTGCCTGGCACCGTGATCCGATTCGATACGGCTAACAGCCGACTCACAGCGCATCCTCCCAGGAACGCGATAATCGCATCGCACAGTTGACGATGCCGACCATGCTGTAAGTCTGTGGGAAGTTACCCCAGAGCTCGCCGCTCTGCGGTGCCAGATCCTCCGACATCAGCCCGAGCGCATTGCGGCAGCGGAGCATCTCCGCGAACAGATCGCGCGCCTGCTGCCGCTCGCCCGTGGCCCAGAGCGCATTGATATACCAGAAGGTGCAGACACTGAAGGCGGCCTCGGATCTGCCGAAGTCGTCCGGCTCGACGTAGCGGGCCAGGAACGAGCCGCGGCGCAGCGTGGCACCGACGCGCTTGACGGTGCTGACATATCTTCGATCACGCCAGTCGAGCAGGCCGACCTCGGCCAGCAGCAGCAGGCTGGCGTCGACACTGTCGCCACGGAAAGTGGTGGTGAAGCTGTCGAGTGACTCGGACCAGGCGGCCTCGAGGATCCTCTGCGACATATCGTGGGCGTGCTGACGCCAATAGTCCGCCCGCTCGTTCAAGCCGAGACGATCGGCGATGCGCGCCAGTCGGTCGGCTGCCGCCCAGCACGCCGTGGCCGAGTAGGTGTGCACGGCGATGTGACCACGATATTCCCAGATGCCCGCATCCTCCTGGCCGAACACCGCCACCGCCTGCTCACCGAGCGGTTCGAGCGCACTGAACAGCGCCTTGGTTCCGGGCCGCACCAGGCGCTCGTCGAAAAAGCTCTGTGTGGCTGCGAGAATCGCGGCGCCGTAGACATCGACCTGAACCTGTTGATAGGCGGCGTTCCCGATCCGCACGGGGCCCATGTCGCGATAGCCGGGCAGGTGCCGCACGACGATTTCATCGAGCCTGATGCCGCCGTCGATGGCGTAGCAGGGCTGCAGCCTCAGTGGCGGAGTCGCCGTAAGGTTCTGCACGAAGCGCAGATACCCCTCCATGGTGCGCGTGGCGCCGAGGCGATTGAGCGCCTGCAGCGTGAAATAGGAATCGCGGATCCAGCAGAAGCGATAATCCCAGTTGCGGCCGCTGTCGGGACTCTCGGGAATCGAGGTCGTGATCGCGGCGATGATCGCGCCGGTGTCCTCGTAGCTGCACAGCTTGAGCGTGATCGCCGCGCGGATCACCGCCTCCTGCCATTCGAACGGCACCGCCAGGCTCCGGACCCAGTCGTTCCAGTACTCGCGCGTCGAATCGAGCAGCCTCTGTACCAGCATCGGTACCGACTCGTGCACGCTCTCATCGGGCCCGAAGATGAAGGCCTGCGCACGATCGAGCACGAAAACTCGCTGCTCCGTGATGCTGGCGATGCTGGCGTCGGTCGTCAGGCGCAGATCCAGGTCGCGCCCCGGATAGCGGATGTGGTGCGAGCCGGCGATCGCGTGCCGTTCACGCTCGCCGTAGTTCTCCATCGGCGACAGTGTCATGCGCAGGCGCGGGCGTCCGGCCAGCGGTCGCACGCTGCGCACCAGCATCGCCGGCCGGAAGTTGCGGCCGTACTGGCGGAAGCGCGGACAGAAATCGGTGATCGAGACCGTCGCGCCCGCCGAATCGGTCAGCGTGGTCTCCAGAATTGCGGTATTGCGCTCGTAGATCTGGGCGCTCGACACCTGATCGATGAGCTCGATCGCCCAGCGGCCTTCGCGCACCGCGGCGTTCGAGCCCGCGAGCAGTTCGCAGAAGGCCGGATCACCGTCAAGGCGCGGCAGGCAGGTCCAGACGTGGGTGCCATCGGCATCGATCAGCGACGCCACCTGGCAGTTGCCGATCAGCCCGAGATTGAGACTCGCCGCCGCGCGGCCCGCGGTGTTCAAGTCAGGCGATCTCGAGCAACCAGCGCCGCAACTGGTCGGGATCGGCGAGGGTGCAGGTCGCGACCGTCGGCGCGGGCGCGCCGACGCGCACGCTGATGCCCCCGAGCTGGTTGACGAGCTCGAACGCATCCTCGTCGGTGACATCGTCGCCGGCAAATATCGGGCTGCGGCCGCGGAACGGCTCCTGCTCCATGAGGCGCTGCATCCCTAAGCCCTTGGTGAGGTGCCGCGGTCGGATCTCGACCACGCACTTGCCGACCAGTACTGCGAACACCGGCCCGAGCCCCGCCACCACGAGTTCAGCGACTTTCAGTACTTCGCGGCCGCGTTCGGGGACCTTGCGATAATGCAGCGCGATCGCGCAGCGCTTGTTCTCGAGCCACACGCCCTGCATCGGTGCGATCGCCTCCCGCAACAGCGGCAATGCATGCTGCAATTCCGCCACCAGCGATTCATCGATCGTGATGCACTCAGCGCCGACCCGGATCTCGCCGCCGTGTACGCCGATCGCCGGCAGCTTCAGCGGTTGGAACAGCGCGTCAATGGCGGCGATGGAGCGGCCGCTGACGAACGCCACGGCACCATCGAGCTTGAGCGACAGGCGCTGCAGCAACGGCACCAGCCCTACCGGCACCTCGACGCTATCGGGACTTGGCGCGAGGTCGAGAATGGTGCCATCGATGTCTAGATAGAGAGCGTGGCCGGCCAGATCGCTGTGGATCCGGGGTTTCGGCGACACAGGATCCTCGGACGCGGGCGGCGATTGCATGGTGGTCAAAGCTAGCGAACCAGCGCCAAGCGGGGCTATAGGAAGCACCGCCCACGGCTGTAGTCAGACAGGCGGCATAGCCGTCAGAATACTCTGACCGCGCGCAGCCACGCCAGCGCGGAATCCGGAGGCGACGCATTCATGACGCTTGACGACGCGCAGCAATTGATCGAAGCCGCCTACGAGCGGCGGCAGGAATTGTCGGCTGCAAGTGTCGATGCCCCCGCCAGGGCCGCGATCGAGCGCGCCATTGAGGCGCTCGACACGGGCGAGTGCCGCGTGGCCGAGCCGATTGCGGGCCGCTGGCAGGTGCACGCCTGGCTCAAGCAGGCCGTATTGCTGTATTTCCGCATCCATGACAACACCGTCATCGATGCCGGTTACACGCGCTTCTTCGACAAGGTGCCGCTCAAGTACGCGGCAGCGGATGCGGCCGCGTTCGCCCGGCAGGGCGCACGCGTGGTGCCGCACGCGCTCGTGCGTCGCGGCGCCTACGTGGCGCCGAACGCGGTACTGATGCCGAGCTATGTGAACATCGGCGCCTACGTCGGCGCCGGCACCCTGGTCGACACGTGGGCGACCGTGGGCTCCTGTGCCCAGATCGGGCGCAATGTGCATCTGTCCGGCGGCGTCGGCATCGGCGGGGTGCTCGAACCGCTGCAGGCGGCCCCGACGATCATCGAGGATGACTGCTTCATCGGCGCACGCTCGGAAATCGTCGAGGGTGTGGTGGTCGGCGCCGGATCGGTGATCTCGATGGGCGTGTTCATCGGCCAGAGCACGCGCATCTACGAGCGCAGCACCGCTACGATTCACCAGGGATTCGTGCCACCGGGCTCGGTGGTGGTCTCCGGCTCTTTACCCTCGAAGGATGGCAGCTACAGTCTGTACTGCGCCGTGATCGTCAAGCGCGTCGACAGCCAGACGCGCGCCAAGACCTCCCTCAACGAGCTGCTGCGCGCAGCGGACTAGGTGGCGCTTGCTGCCGGCCTAGCCGTAGCGGCCGGTGATGTAGTCTTCGGTCGCCTTGCGCCCGGGGTTGGTGAATATGCGCGAGGTCTCGTCGAATTCGATCAGCTCGCCCAGGTACATGAAGGCGGTGTAGTCGGAGACGCGGGCGGCCTGCTGCATGTTGTGCGTCACGATCAGCACCGTGACCTGTTCACGCAGCGCGGCGATGAGCTCTTCGATGCGCGCCGTCGCGATCGGATCGAGCGACGAGGTCGGCTCATCGAACAGCAGCATTTCCGGGCTCGTGGCCAGCGCGCGCGCAATGCACAGGCGCTGTTGCTGACCGCCCGAGAGCGACAGCGCCGAATTCGATAGCCGGTCCTTGACCTCATCCCACAGAGCGGACCCGCGCAGCGCCTTCTCCACCTCTTCCTGAATGCGCAACTGCGAGCGCACGCCGCGGATTCGAAGGCCGTAGGCAACGTTTTCGTAGATCGATTTCGGAAATGGGTTCGGTTTTTGAAACACCATGCCGATGCGCATGCGCACTTCGATCGGATCGACCTCCGGCGCCACCAGGTTAATCGCTTCGGGCTGCAGCATGATGCGACCTTCGTAGCGCGAGCCCGGCGTGAGATCGTGCATGCGATTGAAACAGCGCAGGAAGGTGCTCTTGCCGCAGCCCGACGGGCCGATCAGCGCCGTGACCTGCTTCTCGCGAATCTCGATGTTGAGATCCTTGAGAGCCTTGAACTCGCCGTAATAGAAACCCAGCGCCTCGGCGCGCGCCTTGATGGGCGCCTTCAGGGCCGCCGAGCGCCGCGACTCGTCCACGGCCAGCTGCAGCATGCCACGTCCGCTCGGACGAATCGGAATCACACCGCTATCGATGTCGGTCGCGGGCGGGAATCCCGTTATTTTCGAGCCCGACGTCATGCCGTTGGCCGTGATATCCATGGACCAGTCATACCCCCACTACACTACCAGAAGGCCCGCTGGCGCTCAGCCTTGGGAGGCCTGCAGCTCTTTTTCGATCTCCTCGAGCCTGGTGTGGCGCACATCCTTGCCGTGCACGAGGTAGATCACGTATTCGCAGACGTTCTTGGCGTGATCGCCGATCCGCTCGAGCGAACGCACCACCCACATGACATCGAGTGCGTGGCGGATCGAGCGGGGATCCTCCATCATGAAGGTAATGCTCTGGCGGTGTATGGCCTCGTATTCCTCGTCGACCGTGCGGTCCCGGCGCACCACCTGGAGCGCCAGCTTGGTGTCGAGGCGCGCGAAGGCATCGAGCGTGTCGTGCACCATTTCGATCACGAGCTCGCCGAGATTGCGCAGCTCGCGGTAGCGGCTGTTGGGGCGCTCGCGCAGCGCCAGACGAGCGCCGATGGCCGCGATCTTCTCGCCCTCATCGCCGATACGCTCGAGATCGGTAATGGTCTTGAGAATGGTGATGATCAGCCGCAGGTCCGAGGCGGTGGGGCTGCGCGTGGCAAGAATGCGGCTGCAGTCCTCATCGATCGAGCGCTCGAGCTGATTGATGTGCAGCTCCCCCTGGGCTACGCGCACGATCACGCGCGCGTCCGGTTCGGTCAGTCCGCCGATCGCCTGAATGAGCTGCCGCTCCACCAATCCGCCCATCTCCATCACGCTGCTGCGCAGCCGCTCGAGATCCTCGTTGTAGCGACTCGATATGTGGTGGGTGAGTCCCTCGGTGCTCATCGGGTCATGGTATACGGGCTTGCATGACAGATTGGTGTCAGCCCTTGCCCATGCGACCTTCAACCCTTATAAGGCGCCGATGTCCGTAACCCTGCAACTGACTCAGGAATTGATCGCCCGCGCGTCTGTCACGCCGGCGGACGAAGGCTGCCAGGAGCTGCTGGCCCAGCGCCTGGCACGCGCCGGCTTCGAGGTCGAGAAGCTGCGCTACGGCAATGTCGACAATTTCTGGGC
>DASYNV010000150.1:0-2302 GCA_036008365.1 Steroidobacteraceae bacterium
GAATCGATGAACAGCAGGTCGCCCGCCTCGAGATCGGCGAAGGTCTGCATCGGCAGCCGCTCAACGCGCTCGCGCAACACTCGGACGCCGAGCGTTCCGAGCCAGGGTGCTTCGTACGGCTCCACGCAGGTGTGATCGCAGGCATAGGCCGCGTCCTCACGCTGGTTTTCGCGCCGCGCCGCGGTGATCAGGCGCGTCGTATGCCCGCATCCGACCTCGACGATCCGACGCGGCTTGAACAGCCGCACGAAGCTGTACAGGTAGTCCGCATCGCCGGATACAAAGGACGAATTCTCGAACGAAAATCGCAGCGGATCGCGGTCCGACGGCGCCAGAAACGCCGCCAGTTCGTCGCGATAGGTCATCTTCGAGAGGATCTGCAACTGCTGTTCAACGTTCCAATCGATACCGGGCAGCACGCGGACGACATCCAGCGATCCCGAGAGGTCTCTGGGGTCGAACAGCGGATCGTAGTAGTGCCGGCGCAGCGGCCAGATTCCAAGCTGGCGGTACAGCCAGCGTGTGGCGGGGAGCCGCTGCGGGCCGACATAGCGAAATAGCCGTGCGAATGGCGCTTGCAGCAATACCAACGGCAGCAGCAATACATCGATGACCTTGGCGGCGACCGCCACCAGCGCTCGATTCATCCCCGGCTCGCCTGCAAACCGTGCAGCAGGCTCCAGTACTCATTCAGCAGCAGCGGGCAAATGTCTTCGGCGCGGAATTCGCGCAGCGACCGCGCCCTCGCCGCTTGGCCGAGCCGCTGGCGCAGTGCTGCATCCGTGAGCAGCTGCGCGATCGCCGTGGCCATGGCAGTCGGATTCCTGACCGGCACGAGCAATCCGGTCTCACCGTCGAGAATCGCGTCCACGGTCGCCGAGATCCGGGTGCCCACGGCCGGAACACCGCTGCACGCGGCCTCGAGCACGTTGTAACCCCAGCCCTCGTGCCAGCTCGCCTGTATCAGCAGATCCATCGTGGCATACCAGGACGGCATCTCGTCGCTGAATCCCAGGTATTTAACGTGCAGATCCGGCTGCGACACGGCTTCCTCCACCAGGGCGTACATCGGCCTCGTGCCGAGAGTTCCGAATATGCACAGATACGCGCTCTCGCGCACAGCCGCGGGCAAAAGACGCCACGCCTGCAGCGCGGTCTCGATACCTTTGTGCGGAACGATTCGTCCGACGAAGCCGCACAGCGCGCTGTCGCCAGGGATGCCGATCATCCGTCGCAACTCCAGCCCGCGCGCGCGGTTCTGCGTCGGATCGAACGTGCTGGCACGAATGCCGCTGATCGTGCCCGGCCCCAGCACCGTCGACTTGCTTTCATTGCAGACCCCTGCGCGCACCGCGTCGGTCAGGTTGGAGGGCGCCACATAGATGACGCGCGTCGCCAGACTGCAGGATATCCACTCGACTGCCCGCAGCATCACGCGCTTCAACCCGGTTGCGCTCAGCAGCGCCATGCCGTGGTTGTGATAGATTCGGATCGGCACCCGCGCCATCCAGCTCGCCATCATCGCCACGATACCCGCCTTGCTGCCGTGGACGTCGACGATCATCGGACCAATGCGTCGCAGTACGCGGAACAGGCGAATCACAGCGAGCAGATCCGCGGCCGGGTCCAGTCCCTGTTTGATCGTAACCGGCTCGAACTGCGCGCCGCTGGCTTCGATGGCCGCGCGAGAATCCGCGTCATCGCAACAGGCGAGCGTGACCTCGAACCCGGCTGCTTGCATGCCGCGCATGTGATCGGTGAGGAACTGCCGCGCCATGAGCCCGATCGAGCACACCTGGACGACTCGCCGGGAACCGTCGGTCACGTGCACGGATACCCGCGTTCGAACGGGCGCTCAACCGGCGGAACGACGAAGCAATGCATCATGCAGCGATCTTACCCCAGAGCTCGAAGCCTTGAGAATGCGCAACAGCAGCAACAGCAGCTGTGGAATCAGCGCGCGGCCGAGCAGCAGTTGCACGCGGAATAGCTCCGTGGCGCTGCCGATCCGATCGCTGCCGCTGACACCTCCCATGCCCAGCGCGCCGGCCGTGAACGGCGCGATATTGCGGGTCGCGCCACCCTTGCAGGCCCGCAGCAGAAACAGCGAATCGGCGGCAATGGGAAACCTGTGCGAATAGAATCCAAAGCGTTCGTGAAGACTCTTCTTGATGGCCGTGCCAAGGGAGTGATGCGCGATCAATGCCTTCTCCGCAACCAGCCAGGGTGGCGCGCGCTTGATGCGAAAGCAGTGGCGGCCAAACATGGCATTCGCCACGATCAGATCGGCATCGTCCCGCTC
>DASYNV010000151.1:0-4753 GCA_036008365.1 Steroidobacteraceae bacterium
AGCGCACTGCGGCGCCGCTCGGTGGCGTCGAGGAACTCCGCGACGCTCAATCGGAAGCGCTGCTGTTCCGGCAGCAGCGGGCGGGCGCCGAAGTCGCTGCTAAGATAGAGCGTCGGCAGCAGCGTCAGCGCAATGCCGGCCGTGTCGGCCGCGGCGTCGATCGCCTGCCAGAGCGCATTGGTCCCCTGGTACGCGCCGCCGTCCGTCGGGCGATGCAGATAGTGGAATTCGGCGACCGAGGTGTAACCGGCCTTGAGCATCTCGATGTACAGCTGCGTGGCGATGAGCTCGAGATCGGCAGGCTCGACGCTGTTGGCGAGCGCGTACATCGCTTCGCGCCAGGTCCAGAAGCTCTGCTGCGCGCCAATGCGGAACTCGGTATCGCCCGCCATGGCGCGCTGAAATGCGTGACTGTGCGCATTGGGAATCCCGGGCACCACGGTGCCGTGCAGGCGCTGCGTGCCTGCCGCGGCCGTGCCCGCAGCGGCCGCGCCGGTAATGGCCGTGATGAAGCCCTGTTCCGAGACGCTGACCGCGGCGTCGCGCAGCCAGCCGCCAGCCGTAAGCACCGAATCGATCTGGTACGTTGTCATGGTTGACTATACCTGTATAGGGCGGCTAGTTTGTCGCAATCGCCCTTGCGGTGCAATTCGAGCTTTTGCGGGCTGCCATTGAGCAACGAGTCTTTCGATTGGGATTACGTCTGGATCGGTGCAGATCTGGCCACGATGCGCGCCGGTGCCGGCGCGTACGGTGCAGTGCGCGATGCGGCACTCGCGGTCAAGGGCGACCGCATTGCCTGGATCGGCTCCGCGGTCGAGGCGCGCAGCCGCGTGGCGACGCACAGCGTTCCGTCCTTCGATGCCACCGGCATGTGGATCACCCCGGGATTGGTCGATTGCCACACACACTTGGTCTACGCCGGCAACCGCGCCGGTGAGTTCGAGCAGCGGCTGCTCGGTGTCTCGTACGAGCAGATCGCGCGCGCCGGCGGCGGTATTCAAGCGACCGTCGATGCCACGCGCACCGCGGCCAGCGAGGCAATGCTCGTGAGTGCCGCGGCGCGCGCGCGCTGCCTGAGCGCCGAAGGGGTCACGACCGTCGAGATCAAGTCGGGCTACGGACTGGACCTGGATACCGAAGCGCGCATGCTCGGGGTGGCGCGCGAGCTCGCCACGCGCGTGCCGATCTCCGTGCGGACCACTTTTCTCGGCCTGCATGCATTGCCGCGCGAGTTTGCGCAGGATCGGCAGGCTTTCGTCGATCGAGTCTGCGGGCCATGGCTCGAGGCGATCGCGACCGCGGGACTCGCCGACGCGGTTGATGCATTCTGCGACTCGATTGGATTCTCGGTGCCGGAGACGACTCAATACCTTCGTGCCGCGCGCGCCCGCAAGTTGCCGATACACCTGCATGCGGGCCAGCTCAGCGACATGGGCGCGGCGCAGCTGGCCGCCGAATTCGGCGCGCTGTCGGCCGATCACCTCGAATACATCGATGCCGAGGGCGCGCGCGCGCTGGCGCGCGCGGGTACGGTCGCAGTGCTGCTGCCCGGCGCGTACTACACCTTGCGCCAGACGCATCCGCCGCCGGTGGCGCTGCTGCGAGAGCTGGGCGTGCCGATGGCGGTCGCCACCGACTGCAATCCCGGAACCTCGCCCTGCACTTCGATCCTGCTGATGCTGAACATGGCGTGCACGCTGTTCGGATTGACCGCGGAGGAAGCCCTGGCGGGCGTGACTCGGGTCGGCGCACAGGCGCTCGGATTGCTCGAGGATCGCGGCACGCTCGAGGTCGGTAAGCGCGCCGATCTCGCATTGTGGCGTATCGCGCAACCGGCGGAGCTGTGCTACAGCCTGGGCTCAAATCCGGGCGTTGGCGTCGTGTCCGGCGGCAAGTCAGTCTAAGGTTCGAACCCGAGCCATAGCGCCGGTGCAGTTGCGCTCGGACTATCGGCGATGAAGTCCCAAGCGGCATCGGTCGCGCGATCCAGCCACAACAAGCAGTGCGCGGCCAACGGCACGGACGGCCTTCCGGCCACGTGCCATCGGCCCGGTGTGCGCGTGAACAGGCCTCGTTGCGGCAAGGGCGAGCTCCACGGCACGCCCGATTGCGCCCGCGCCATCGCTGCTCTGCCGCCGGCGTGCATCAGATTCAGATCGGTCGTGGGCCCATCGAGCAGCGAGCAGAACACCGGCAACTCGCCGCGGAAATGGATCGGCTCATGTCCGGGGCGCAGCGATTGTTCCCGGCCATCGAGCGACAGACGCACGCCGGCGCCGTCTATGACCGCGAACCAGCGTTCGATGCCTGGGAACGCGGAGAATGGGCCGTTTCTATCGACTTCGGCGAGACTGATCCGCAGCCGCCAGTCGCGTTCGCCCGCGGACCGTGTCAGCAACTCGCGCGTGCGGCCGCCGCCGTTGCGCCAGGACTGCGCGGGCAGTTCATCCGCGCGGATCACGGTGGGCGCGATCACCGCGGTGCTGCAGTGTATTGCGGATGCTCGATCATTGACGCTACAAGTTGCATCATGTCACGCGCTGCGGCAAGCAGCGTGGAGGTGTCACCGCAGTGAGTACTTCGGTCAGAAAGAAAATTGTCGTGGTCGGGGCCGGCTTCGGCGGCATGGCTGCAGTGCAGGCTCTGAAGGGAGTGGACGCCGACATCACGCTGGTCGATCGCACCAATCATCACCTGTTCCAGCCGCTGTTGTACCAGGTCGCGACGGCGGCGCTGTCGCCGGCCGAGATCGCCACTGCGAGTCGCGTGCTGCTGCGGGGTTGTCGCAATGCCACCGTGCTGATGGCCGAAGTCACCGGCGTCGACCCCGCACGCCGCATGGTGCACCTCGTCAACGGCATCGAGCTGGCATATGACTTCCTGGTGCTGGCCACCGGAGCGGCCTACAGCTTCTTCGGTCACGACGAATGGGCGCCCTACACTCACGTGCTCAAGACACTCGACGATGCGCTCTCGATCCGCGAGCGCCTGCTGAGCGCATTTGAATGGGCCGAGGAATCGAACGATCCTGCGCAGGTCAAGCGCCTGATGACCTTCGCGGTGATCGGCGGCGGACCGACCGGCGTCGAGCTCGCAGGCACGATGGCGGAGCTCGCGCGCTCGACGCTGGCGCGGGACTTCAAGCGCATCGATCCCAGATCCGCCCGCATCGTGCTGTGTGAGGCGGGGCCGCGATTGCTGTCGGCTTTTCCACCGCGCTTGTCTGAGTATTCACTCACGGCCCTGCGCGCGCTCGGCGTCGAGGTACGGCTCGGCGAAGCGGTCAGGGCCATCGACGAGCGCGGACTGCTGGTCGGCGAGACTCGCATCGAGGCCGCGCTGGTGCTCTGGTGCGCCGGCACCGCGGCGCGTCCCGCGGCCCAATGGATCGCTGCCAGTGCCGCGCGCAATGGCGCCGTGCAGGTTTCGGCCGATTGCTCGGTGCCGCAGTGGCCGGAGATCTTCGCCATCGGCGATGTCGCCAGCTTCAGCGCGGGCCTCAGTGCACCGCTGCCGGGGCTCGCGCCGGTGGCGAAGCAGCAGGGCCGTTACGTCGGGCAAGTCATTCGCGCGCGGATCGAAGGCAGGTCCGCGCCGGGGCCCTTCAGATACAGGAATTGGGGCGCGCTTGCCGTCATCGGTCGCTCGCATGCGATCGCCGAATTCGGCCGAATCCGGCTCACCGGCTTTCTCGCCTGGCTGACCTGGTCGCTGGTGCATCTGATGCTGCTGGTGGATTTTCGCAGCCGCGTGGCGGTGTATTGGAACTGGTCCTGGGCATTCTTCACCTACGGTCGCGGCGCGCGGCTGCTGACCGGAGACGTACACAGGCTGCACAACGCAGCGTATCGCCCGGTGGACGCGCCATGAGATCGATGTCAGCCGCGATCCTGCCGCTCATCGCGACGCTGCTGCTTCCGGCCGCCGTCGCCGCCGCGGGCAGCGCGAGTGATGTCCGCGCGGAAGTCGATGCCGCCTACCCTGCGGCCGAGACACTGTATCTGGACTTGCATCGGCATCCCGAGCTCTCGTTGCACGAGGAGCGCACGGCCGCGACGCTCGCGGCCGTGCTGCGTGAGCTCGGGTTTGAAGTGACCGAGGCAGTCGGCCACACCGGCGTAGTCGGTGTGATGAAAAACGGCAAAGGCCCGGTGGTGCTGCTGCGTACCGAGCTGGACGCACTGCCGGTGGAGGAGAAGACCGGTCTGCCGTTCGCGAGCACGGTGCGCGCCATCGACGGCAGCGGCAACGATGTCGGCGTCATGCACGCCTGCGGGCACGACGCGCACATGGCGGCCTGGACCGCCACGGCCCGCATCATGGCAGGCTCGCGCGATCGCTGGCGCGGCACGCTGGTGCTGATCGGGCAGCCGGCCGAAGAAGGCGGCGGGGGCGCCGCCGCCATGCTGGCGGATGGTCTGTTCACGCGCTTTCCGCATCCGGACTTCGCGCTCGCGGTGCACGATGATCCCCGCTATCCCGCGGGCCTGATCGGCTATCACGCGGGCCCCGTCATGAGCAATGTCGACAGCGTCGAGCTCACGATCATCGGTCGCGGTGGTCACGGCGCGCGGCCAGAAACCACGGTGGATCCGATCGTGCTCGCGGCGCGCACCGTGCTGGCATTGCAGACCATCGTGTCACGCGAGAACTCCCCGTTCGATCCGGCGGTGATCACGGTCGGCTCGATTCACGGCGGCACCAGGCCGAACATCATTCCGGACCAGGTGACTCTGCAGCTCAGCGTGCG
>DASYNV010000152.1:0-7418 GCA_036008365.1 Steroidobacteraceae bacterium
GCGCGCGCAGCGTACACCGATGCACACGGCCGTCGATCGCGCGTGAAATCAGCTGCGCCTGTTCGAGCACCCGCAGATGTTTGGAAACCGCGACGCGTGTGATGTCGAACGGCTTGGCGAGCTCGCCGATCATCGCCGGACCTGCCGCCAGTCGCTTCAACAGGCGCCGCCGCGTGCGATCCGACAGCGCATGCAGGATCCGATCGAGCCGCCGCTCGTTCGAACCGGCGCGCCGCTGAGCTCTCGAAGACATGCATTGTATATGAAACCATTTGGTGTCATATTGCAAGCGGCTCCATACAAACAAAAAAGGGGTGACCATGGACATCGTTCTGACCCGACGACGGGTACTCACCTGGGGCGCGCTGGCATGTGGCGCAGCCGGATTTCACCCACGCGCCGGCTTTGCAGCCGATGCCGGGGAGATCTCCCGTTCCGCCGAATCGATCCATCAGGAACCGTCGTTCACGGCGAGGGGCGTCCGTGTGTACGGTGCGCTGCTCGACGCCCGGCAATTCGACAAGATCGTCGAGCTCAGCGGCGTCAGGCAGCAGATGCACCTGCCGGCCAGGTCGAGTCAGATCAACCCGCGCCCGGGCGGCGCGTTCGCGCTCT
The DNA here is from genome assembly GCA_036008365.1 of Steroidobacteraceae bacterium. Classification (GTDB taxonomy): domain Bacteria; phylum Pseudomonadota; class Gammaproteobacteria; order Steroidobacterales; family Steroidobacteraceae; genus FEN-1191. Next base: position 616 of record DASYNV010000152.1, read on the forward strand.
TCGGCGGCTACATCACCGGCCGACAGGTTGCACTCATCCCCAACGCACTGATCGTCCAGGCCTGGCGTGCGGACAGCTGGCCCAAGGGCGTGTATTCAATCGCCCGATTCGAGCTGGTCGAGCACGACGCGGGCTGCAGGATCCTGTTCGACCACAACGGCTTTCCCCGCGGCGAGGCAGAGTCGCTGGCATCCGGCTGGCGCGCGCACTACTGGGAGCCGCTGCAGAAGCTGCTCAGCTAGGGGGCGAGCGGTCATTCCGCCAGGAAGGCCGCGACGTCACGCTCGAACTTGGCCGGCTCCTCCGCATACGGAAAATGCGCGCTGGCGTCGAATTCATCGTAGCGCCCGTGAGGAGCGGCCTTCGCCAGCACGCGCATCGATTGCACGCCGATCGCGCCATCGTAGGTGCCGACGATCACGAGCATCGGCATCGTCAGCCGGCTGAAGCTGGAGAAGCGATAGCAGGGATATTTGCTGTCGGGCCCGAAGTAGATGCCGCCGAGCTCGCCCGTGTTGTGCAGACCGCTGGCCTCGTCGAGCGCATCCTGCTCCCGCCGGTAGCGCTGATCACGGAATTGCTGCCAGTGATGGAACTCGGGCGCATTCACGGTTCCCAGAGCCACCATGTCAACGGCGAACCCTGCCTTGGCGATCGCGCACACATCGCCGGTGCGACGCGCCTCCTCGAGCGCCCTGCCCTGCGGACTCGAGAGCGCATAGGTCCAGGCCCAGGGATAGCGTCGCCGGATCTCCTGCTGCCACAGACCGAAGGAATTGGGCAGATCCGCGGCGCCATCGACGATGATGAGTTTCTGCACGTGTTCGGGATGATGAGCCGCGTACTCGAGCGCGATCGTGCCGCCGAAACTATGGCCCATCACTGCGAGCTGCGGCACACCCAGGTAGTCGCGCAGCGCCTCGACGTCGGCGATCAGCGTCGACATCGCATAGTTCCTATCCGTTGGGCGTTCGCTGCGCCCCGAGCCGCGTTCATCCAGATAAATCAGAAGTGCACGGCGCTCCAATCGAGAGCCAATGGTCTTCTCGAAGCTGTAACTGTTGTAACCCGGACCGCCGTGCAGATAGAGCAGCGGTGCCTGCCCGGCATGCGCCGTGCCCGCGATCTTGAACCACAGTCGCGCACCGTTGAGCTTCACGCTGTGTTCGCCCGGAGCCATCGGCGATTCGGGGGCGGGCTCGCCGAGCGCGGCGGCGCACGCGCCGGCCACGGCAACCAGCCAGATGCCGATACTCAGCCGCTTGGTGCTGCGAGCAGGTGGTACGGCAAGCTGAATACGCACGCGATGATTATGCGATACGCCATGGCGTCGCGCAGCTCCGAGCTCACCGGGCGCCACGGCGCTGGCGCCGGAGATCACGCGCATGACCTGGTCACGCTTCTTCGATGCCTATGAACCCACCTATTCTTGGCCGCGCTGATCAAGCAGCCTGCGCCATCGCGGCCACGTGCTGCCAGGTCGTGGCCTGAAGACTCGGGCATTGATTCACGCGCTCGAGCCAGCCGCGAAGATTGGCATGCCGCGAGGTCAGCGTTTCCCACTCGGGCAGTTCGCGCAGAAAGTCCAGCTGCGGCGCGAGCATGATGTCCGCGAGCGTGAGCGTATCGCCGACGAAGAACGGCTGATCCGCGAGGATCCGCGCGAGCTCGTCGAACACCTGATGCGCCCGGGGCATCGCCGCCGCAATGGCGCCCTCATCGGGCGCGAGCCCGAGCAGGCGTGGCGCGATGATGCGCTGAAATCCGATCACGTTCTGGCAGCCCTGAAAGAGATACCAGTCATTCACATTCATCAGCAGATCCATGCGGGCGGCCGCCCTGGCATCGGTGGGCGTCAACGCGGGCTCGGGTAACACGCGGTCCAGATAGCGCAGGATCGCCTGCGTCTCGTACAGGCTGAAATCACCGTGCTCGAGGGTCGGGACCCTGCCGAACGGGTGACGCGCCAGGTGCTCCGCGGTCCGCGCCGTGCCCGGCGCGACGGCTGCCAGCCGGTAGCGGACGCCCTTCTCCTCCAGCGTGATGAGTACCGCCCGACCATACGGGCTGCCCGGAACGCTGTGTACGATGAATTCATTCATGTGAGCTTCCCTAATTGGCAACCGACTTGGCGAACAGTTCGAGGATCCCCGGCCAGCCCTTATCGACGTTGCTGCGCATGCTTTCGCCGTCGGCCGCGCCCATGCGCTCGAAGTTCCGATGTTCGAGCTCGATGCGCGTGCGCGTCGCGCCCTCGGCGACGAATCGCACCTCGACTTCGGAGGCCAGCTCGACGCGCGCGTCCGGCTTCCATTTGGCATTGATCTCCCAGCCGACGACTAAACGCTCCGGTGGCTGCCACACGCGTACGTGCCCGACGGTCGCCTCGCTGCCGTCCTCGCAGGTCACGTACCAGCGGCCACCGACGAACGGCTCGAAGACGGATGCCTTCACCGGCGCATCGGCAATGTGTTGAGCCCTGGGCCACCAACGGTCGATGCCGAGCGTGAACACATCGAACGCCTTGGCCTGAGCAGCGCCCACAACCATCGACTTGCGCACCGGCGCGATAGTGATCGTTCGATTCACGTTGTCTTCCTTCTGCGGGTGGTTTTCTTGCGAGCGCTCGTGCGCGGAGAATCGGATGCAGGGCGCTCCACCTCGCGCTTGAAAGCGGCGAGTGCCTCGTCCCAGAACTGATCGAGCCAACGCCGCAATTCTCCAAGGCCGTCGGGATCGATGTGGTACACGCGCCGCGCGCCTTCAGGCCGGTCGGTCACGAGGCCCGCGAGCTTGAGTGCCTTGAGATGCTGCGATACCGCCGGTCGGCTCACCGGCAGCCCGGCGGCCAGTTGCCCGACCGAGGCGGGCGCGCGATGCAGGCGCTCGAACACCGAGCGGCGGGTCGGATCGGCCAGTGCTGCCAGGGCATTTGCGTAAGCCATTACTTACGGTAAGTAGTTACTTACCGAAAGTCAAGCAGCCGATTCGGGGCTGCCGCGAGTGGCGTGGAGGTTGACGCGTTCTCTACTTTATTGGACAGTGCGTCTACTATGCCGGATGCAGCCACTGTCACCGCCACCGATGACATCAACGCGCGTATCGCCCGGCGAGTCCGGGCGCGCCGTGTCGAGCTCGCCCTGTCGCTCGATGCCCTGGCGGCGGCGTCCAACGTCAGCCGCTCGATGATTTCGCTGATCGAGCGCGGCGAGAGCAGCCCCACCGCGCTGGTGCTCGACAAGATCGCGACCGGACTTGGGTTGCCGCTGGCGGCGTTGTTCGAAGATCCGGCTGCTCCGGCCAATCCGGTGTCGCGCCACGCGGATCGGACGTCGTGGCGCGATCCGGCCACGGGGTACGTGCGCCGCGCCATCTCGCCGACGAACTTCCCCTCCCCGATCCAGATCGTCGAGGTCCAACTGCCGGCCGGTGCCCGGGTCGCGTACGAGACCAGCGCGCGCGCGGTCGAGATCCATCAGCAGATCTGGGTACGGCAGGGCACCCTCGAGCTCACATACGGCAACATCACCCATCGATTGGCGCAAGACGACTGTCTCGCGATGCGGCTCGATGCGCCGACGACGTTCCGCAATCGCACGCGCAAACCGGCCTGCTACGTCGTGGTGGTCACCACCGAGCGCGCGTCCGCAACGAAGCGCTGACGGCATGCCGCACGGATCGCACGGATTTAGCATTCGAAGCCCATCAGCGCTTGGTGCGCGCGAGATCGAGGGCTTGAGCGAGGTGCTGATCGACTGCGTCGAAGGCGGCGCCTCGGTCAGCTTCATGCTGCCGATGACGCGTGCCAAGGCGGTGGCCTTCTGGCAGCGCACCGCCGCGAACCTCGAGCGCGGCGAGCTGCGTCTGCTGATCGCCGAATCCGCGGATGGCGCAATCGTCGGCACCGTACAGGTTCTGCTCGATCAGCCGGAGAACCAGCCGCACCGAGGCGCCATCGCCAAGATGCTGGTGCATCGACGTGCGCGGCACCACGGCATCGGCGCGGCGCTGCTCGAGGCGGCCGAACGCCTGGCGTTGAGTCTCGGGAAGACGCTGTTGGTGCTCGATACCGCGAGCGGCGATGCCGAGCGTCTCTATGTACGCCAGGGGTGGCAATATTCGGGGGAGATCCCCGACTACGCGCTCTGGCCCGGCGGCGGTGCCTGCGCGACGAAGATCTTCTTCAAGTTTCTCTCGCCAACGTAGCGGGAGCGCCATCGTCGGGCGCCAGCAGGTGACCAAACAGGCGTGCGGCGAGCCAGCTCAGGATCGCCGCCGCGCCGACCAGCGCGGCATGCAGCCCCCAGAACTGCGGACCGGAGAGCCGCTCGATCAGGCCACCGAGCCATCCGACCAGATTGTTACAGGCGAACAGATGCAGGAAATAGACGCCGACCATCGTGGCGGCGACCGCCTTCGGCGAGGCGCGCGTGTAGAGCGCGAGACCCACGGGCAGGATATTGGAGAAGCCCAGACTGTTGAGCACCTCGAACCCCAGCACCCAGCCGAAACTCGCCTTGCCACCCGCGGCAGTGATCACGGCTGCGGCCACCAGTGACAGGACAGCAGCGGTGCTCACCAGGAAACCAAGCGAGATCTTTGCGATCTCGCTCGGCTCGCGAAAGCGCTTCGACCATATGCGCCAGAACGCCATTGATGCCAGCAGACCCGCGATGGCGACGATCGCATCGAGCGTCACGAGCCACGTCGTCGGCATCCGGTGATGGAAGAACATCATGTCGATGTGATCCGGCACCCAGAGCATGTAGGCGTTGAAGATCTCCTGATTGCCGACGGTGCCGATCGCCAGCACTGGCAGCAACCCGATCAGCACCAGCACCACCTTGCGATCATCTCCGCGCAGCGGCGGGCGCGACACCGACACGGTGCGCACGATCGCAGGTTCGGCGGGCAACCATCGCCGGCCGGATCGATAGATCACGATAGCAATCAGCATGCCGACACCTGCGGCGCCGAAGCCGTAGTGCCAGCCGTACAATTCCCCGAGCGTCCCCGAGACCAACGGCGCCGCGATGACCGCCCCGCTGATGAAGAGGTAGTAGATCTGGTAGGCATCGGCGCGGCGCAGATCGCCCGCTGCGTACAGTGCGCCGACCTGGCTGGCGAGATTCCCCTTGAAGCAGCCGACGCCGGTCAGCAGGCACAACAGCGCAATCAGGAACGAGACGTCGAACGCCATCAGGAAATGGCCCGCCGCCATCAGCGAGGCTCCGAGCATGATCGCGCGCGTCTTGCCCAGAAGCCGGTCCGCCAGCAGACCGCCGCCGATCGGCGTCAGATAGACGAGGCCGGTGTAGAGCCCAAAGATGGCCGAGGCGAGTGCCACGGTCGACAGCGGACCGCCATAGAGGTGCTCGATCGCCGCGCGAAAGGCACCGAATCCGGCAATGCGCTCGATGTGCCCCGGCAGCAGCAGCTCGCGCACCATGTACAGCACGAGCAGCGTCTGCATGCCGTAATAGGAGAATCGCTCCCACGCCTCGGTGAAAGCCAGATAGGCAAGTCCACGCGGATGACCCAGGAAGTCGCGGTCATGCGGCTTGTCGGACGCCGCACTGACTGGCTGTGTGCTCACGGAGCTTCAGATCTCATTTTGTAGCGCCGCCGATACTACCGTAGGGCAGCATCGGCCGCCGCGGTAGCGCGGTGTAGGGCCTTCGCCAGACGAAGGGAGTCGATTGCCTACACCGCCTTGAAAGGCACTCCCGTACCGTTGCCCCTTCGACAACGAGCCTGCGCCCCATCAGGCAAGGACGTGCCGATGCGCGCAGACAATCCGGACTATCCCTCGCCCGCCGAGCGCTCGGAGCGGTTGCTCGCGCGGCAGAATCTGAAAATGGCGCGTTCCGCGCACGCTTACGTGCGTGGCAACACGCTGCAATTCTACGAGTGGCTGCGCGGTCGGGACAGTGCCGGCGTCCCGGCTGGGCCCAGGGTCTGGATCTGCGGCGATTGTCACCTCGGCAATCTCGGCCCGGTCGCCAGTGCCGACGGTGAGGTTGAGATCGAGATCCGCGACCTGGATCAAACGGTCATCGGTAATCCCGCGCACGACATCATTCGACTCGCCCTGTCGCTTGCGACCGCTGCCCGGGGCTCGGATTTACCGGGAGTGACCGTCGCCCACATGCTGGAGCACATGATCGAAGGATACCGCCGCGCGTTGTCGCGTCCGCGCTCCGGTATCAAGCACATCGCAAGGCCCGAGGCCGTGCGGGTGGTCATGCGGCGCGCCATGGCACGGACCTGGAAGCATCTGGCCGAAGAGCGCCTGGAAGACGTTCAGCCGACCATCCCGCTCGGCGACCGATACTGGCCGCTCGACCGGAAAGAGCGCGAGGCGATTCGCCAGCTGTTTCAGGATCCGGCGGTGCGCCGTCTCGTGACGTCTCTCAAGTCTCGCAAGGATGGAGCCAAGGTTGAGGTTCTGGATGCGGCCTACTGGATGAAGGGCTGCAGCTCATTGGGCCGCCTGCGCTACGCAGTGCTGCTCGGCGTGGGCAAGGCCAGTAAGCCGGACGATTTCTGCCTGATCGATATCAAGGAAGCCGTCGCTGCCGCGGCGCCGCGCGCCCGAGGTGCCCGCATACCCCGTGATCACGCTGTGCGAGTGGTGACCGGAGCCAAACATCTCGCGCCCTATCTGGGTGAGCGCATGATGTCGGCACGGTTTCGCGACCGACCGGTCGTGCTGCGCGAGCTATTGCCCCAGGACCTCAAACTCGCCATCGATCAGCTCACGGTCGATGAAGCGGTCCAGTCGGCGCAATACCTTGCAGCCG
>DASYNV010000153.1:0-5233 GCA_036008365.1 Steroidobacteraceae bacterium
CGGCCGCGGAGTTTGTTCGCGGCCAACCCCTCAGCGGCGCGCGCGTCGTTTGAACACTGAACCGTCTGCGGTTGCCGCCGAGGTTCTGGCCGCCGCGGCACGCACGCTGGCGGCGGTCGCGTTCGACGGTCGCTCGTTCGAGGATGCATTCGAGCGCGTTCCGGTCTCGACCGCACAGCGCGCTGCGGTGCGGGCGGTCGCACTCGGCAGTCTGCGCTGGTACCTGCAGCTCGAGCCGATCGTGGCGCACCTGCTGCAGGGCAAGGCGCTGGCGCCGACGCTGCGAGCGCTGCTCGTGGCCGCGCTGCATCAGCTCGAGCACTCGCGCAATCCACAACCCACGACCGTATCCTCGGCGGTCGACGCCACGCGCCGGCTGCGGCAGCCGCGCGCAGCGGCCATGATCAATGCGCTGTTGCGGCGCTACCTGCGCGAGCGGGAGGGGCTGCGCGCACGCATTCTGGCGGACGGCGAGGCCGCGACGGCTCATCCGGCCTGGCTGCTTGCGGCGCTGCGTGCGACCTATCCGGATCGCTGGCGTGAAATCATCGTGGCCGACAACGCCCACCCGCCCATGACACTGCGCGTCGATCGGTCGCGGATCGAGCCGGCGAGTTATCTCGAGCGCCTGCACCACCAGGGCTTTTCTGCACGCCCGGTGTCGTGGCTCGCGACTGCGATCGTGCTCGATGCGCCGGCGCCCGTCGCGCGCCTGCCGGGGTTCGCGGACGGACTGGTCTCGGTGCAGGACGCGGGCGCGCAGCTCGCCGCGCCGCTGCTGGGAGTACGGGCGGGCGAGCACGTGCTCGATGCCTGTGCGGCGCCCGGCGGCAAGACCGGCGCGCTGCTGGAGGCCGCCGGCGGACCGATCGTGCTCACCGCGGTCGACATCGACGCGCGACGCCTCGAGCTCGTCGCCCAGAATCTCGCGCGGCTCGGACGCGAGGCGAGGCTGGTCGCTGCCGATCTGTGCTCGGATCTCGCCTGGTGGGATCGGATTGCGTTCGATCGGATCCTGCTCGATGCGCCGTGCTCGAGCACGGGCGTCATCAGGCGCCATCCGGATATCCGGCTGCTGCGACGGGCCAGTGACATCGGGGACTTTGTGGCCACGCAGCAGCGGCTCCTGGCCCAGTGCCTGTCGCTGCTGCGTCCGGGCGGGCGGCTGCTCTATTCGACCTGCTCGCTGCTGCCGGCCGAGAACGAACAGCTCATCGAGGCCGCCCTGGCCGCCTGCCCGGGGGCCCGGACGCTGCCGTTCGAGACGCCGGAGCTTTCGGTCCCATGGCTGGTCAAACCCATGGGCGCACAGTTGCTTCCAAGCGATGAAGCGCCATGCGACGGCTTCTATTATGCTTGCCTGACTGTGAGTTAAGCGCAACAGACGCCGGCTCATGAAAACATAATGCGCAAATTCACCATCGCCCTGTGCCTACTGCTCTGGCTGGTTGTCCCGCGAGTCTCGATCCCCGCGGCCGGCCCACTCGACGGCGAGTTCGAAGTCCGCTCGGCCTTCGTCGTGATCGACCGCGGCGTCGTACAGCTCAACGTGCATGTACAGTATCCGGTGAATGAGCGGATCCGCAGCGCGCTGCAGGATGGCGTCACGCTGGCGTTCGATCTCGAACTCAACATCACGCGGCACCGCCGACTCTGGTGGAATGCCGGGGTGCTCGAGACGACGCTGCGTCGCGAGCTCACCTATCACGCCGTGACCGATCGCTACGTGCTGCGAAACGATCAGGGCGTCGAACAGGAGAGCTTCCCGACGCTCGAGGAGGCGATCGACCGGTTGGGCCGCATCGAGGATCTGCCCATCCTGGTCGAATCGCAGCTGCGAGGCGACGGACCCTGGCAGGTGGCGGTGCGCGCCGGCGTACGCCGCGGCCGGCTCTCCGACACGATGCGCGCGCTGATGTTCTGGAGCGATGACTGGCATCGCAACAGCGACTGGTACACATGGACACTCACGCTCTGAGGATCTTCGGCGTGCGGGGGCTGACCGCGATAGCGGTTGCCGCCGGCGTGGGAGCGTTGGTGTTGCTGGCCGCGAGCGTCGAGAACTCGGCGCTGTTCTCGCGCTGGCAGCCCTGGATCCTGCTGCTGACGATCTGCGGCGTGGTGGCGCTGATGGTGCTGCTGGCACGCAAATTCTGGCAGCTGTATCGCGATTTCCGGGACCACAAGCCGGGCTCGCGCCTGACCATGCGCACCGTGGTGATGTTCGGTGCGCTGGTGATCACACCGCTGATCATCGTCTACCTGTTCTCGCTCGATTTCATCAACCGCGGCATCGACAGCTGGTTTCGGGTCGAGATCAGGCAGGGGCTGAACGACGCGCTGGTGCTGTCGCGCTCGGCGCTCGACCTGCGCCTGCGCGAGCAGGCCCGCCGCACCGAGAGTCTGGCGCGCTCGTTGCGCGAGCTGCGCGGACCGGAGCTGCTGCAGCGGCTCGATTTGGAGCGGCGCGCGATTGAAGCGCGGGAAATCATCGTCTACGACGCGAGCGGGCGCGCCGCCGCGCTCAGCAGCGATACGCCCATGGTGCAGCAACCAGGGCCGATGCCGACGGATGTGGCGCTGCAGGTGGCCGCCGGGCGCAGCTACGTGAGTCTCAATCCGCTCGCCAACGGCCAGTACACGATCGAGACCGCCGCGCCGATCGCGGATGCGGTCACGGCGCGAACCACGCGTCGTTACCTGCTGATCGACTACGAGGTGCCGCAGGAGCTTTCGGCGCTGGCCGAGGCGGTGCAGCACACCTCTTCGCAGTACGGCGATCTGTCGGCGGTGCGCGAGCCGCTCAAGATCAGTTTCCGACTGACGCTGACGCTGGTGGTGCTGCTGACTCTGCTGGCGGCGATCTACGGGGCGATATTCTCGGCGCAGCGCCTGACGCGGCCGGTGCAGGATCTGATTGCCGGCACGCGCGCGGTCGGCAAGGGCGACTTCGGCACTCGCCTGCCGCTGCCCTCGCGCGACGAAATGGGCTTTCTGGTGCACTCCTTCAACGACATGACCAAGCGCCTGCGCCGCGCCAGCGAGGAGGCCAAGCGCAGCCGACAGGCCGTCGAGCGCGAACGCGAGCGCCTATCGATCATCCTGTCGCGCCTGTCGACCGGGGTCATCGTCACCGACCGCGAGCTGCACCTGCACAGCGCCAATCAATCCGCCGCCACCATTCTGGGCGGCGACTTTGGCGCTGCCGCGCCAGATGCCAATCTGGCGCAGTTCGCCGCCGGTAAACAGCGCTTCTCGAAATTCCTCGATGAGTTGCGCGCCCGCCTGCAATCGGGCCTGGACGAGTGGCGCGAGCAGCTCAGCCTGCCCGGCGAGACCGGTGACCGCGTGCTGCTCTGGGCCTGCACGCCGCTGCCGGACGAGCGTGAGCAGGGCGGCGTCGTGATCGTGTTTGATGACATAACGGCGTTGCTGGCCACGCAGCGCGATGCCGCCTGGGGCGAGGTGGCGCGCCGCCTCGCGCACGAGATCAAGAACCCGCTGACCCCGATCCAGCTGTCCGCCGAGCGGCTGCGCCGGAAGCTCCTCGGCGGCATGAATACCGAGGACGCACAGCTGCTCGAGCGCGCCACCCACACCATCGTGCAGCAGGTCGACGCGATGAAGCAGATGGTCAACGCATTCTCGGAGTACGCGCGCGCGCCAGACATGCGGCTCACGCACTTCAGTCTCAACCAGCTCGTGACCGAGGTGGCCGAGCTCTATCGGCTGCAGGATCCGGCGGCCGAGATCCGTCTCGATCTGGACTCCGCGCTGCCCGAGATCCAGGCAGACCGCGGGCGCGTACGCCAGCTGCTCGCCAATCTGATCACCAACGGCATCGAAGCCCTCGCCGGCGTGGCCGATGGCTGTGTCGAGCTCAGCACGCGACAACAACGTGCAGAGGGGGCGCTTGCCGCTGTAATCTCCGTGGTGGATAACGGTCCAGGATTCAGAAAGGAGATGCTCGGCCGGCTGTTCGATCCCTATGTCACCGGCAAACCGCGCGGCACCGGATTGGGACTGGCCATCGTCAAACGCATCGTCGAAGAGCACGGCGGCCGCATCGAGGCGGAGAACCGGCCCGAGGGCGGCGCGAAAATACTGGTAATACTGCCAGTGAGCGACCAGGACCGGTCGCTAGCGGGGGGAGATCGACGCGTGGAGCTGCGGAGGGAACGCGCATGAGTGCCGGCAAAATTCTGGTCGTGGATGACGAGTCCGACATCCGGCGGCTGCTGCAGGAAATCCTGACTGAAGAAGGCTACGAGGTGGAGGTCGCCGCCGACGCCGGCCAGGCGCGCGCGGCTCGCCAGCGCCAGGCGCCCGACCTGGTGCTGCTCGACATCTGGATGCCCGATACCGACGGCATCACGCTGCTGCGCGAGTGGTCGAGCGAACCGGCCGACGGCTGCCCGGTCGTGATGATGTCGGGCCACGGCACGGTCGAGACCGCGGTCGAAGCCACGCGTCTCGGAGCCTACGATTTTGTCGAGAAGCCGCTGTCGCTCGCCAAGCTCCTGCGTACGGTCGAGCGCGCGCTCGATGCGCGCTCGCGCCGGCCCAGCGGCAAATTCGCCGGTGCCGGTGCGCTCGCGGGTTCGGCGCCGGTCGGCCGCAGTCGCACGATCTCGCAGCTGCGCAGCGAGCTGACCCGGTTGGCCGCCTACAGCGCGCCGCTGCTGCTGCTCGGTGAGTCCGGTACCGAGCGCGAGGCGCTGGCGCGCTTCGTGCACCAGTCGGGACCGACCGCCGCCGGACCATTCGTCGCGGTCGACTGCCGCACGCTTCGCGAGGACAGTGCCGCCGCCATTCTTTTCGGTACCGGTGCCGCGGGCAGCGCCCCGGGCCTGTTCGAGCAGGTCCGCAAGGGCACGCTGTTTCTCGGCGACATCGAGGATGTGCCGACCTCGACCCAGCGCCTGCTGAGCGGCGTGCTCGAAAGCGGCCGCTTCACGCACGCCAGCGGCGGCGAGCCGATGCCGCTCGAAGCGCGCATCGTCGCCTCGGCACGTCCCGGTATCGTGAGTCGCATCATGTCGGAAGAATTCCGGCGCGATCTGTACGCGCAATTGTCGGTGCTGCTCGTGCGCGTGCCGGCGCTGCGCGACTATGCCGAGGACGTGCCCGAGCTGCTGCGCCACTATGTCGATGCATTGACCGAAGCCGAGGGCCTGCGATTTCGGCGCTTCAGCGTCGCGGCGCAGAACCGCCTGCGCAACTACCCGTGGCC
>DASYNV010000154.1:0-5268 GCA_036008365.1 Steroidobacteraceae bacterium
CGGACTGGGTGGTCGGCGAGAGCTTCTCGGCCGCCGACATGATGATCTACCCGGACATCCGCCTGCTGCTGCGGGCGCTGCAACGACCGCTGGCGCACGAGCTGGCGGCGCGCTTCCTGCCGATGAAGATCAACTATCCCGCCATCGGTCGCTGGCTCGAACGCGTCGCCGCGCTTCCCGGACACGATCGCACCTGGCCGCCGCACTGGTGATCATAAGCGCGGGGCTCACCGGCGCGCGCTGTCGCCGCGCGTCGACGCTGGCGCAGCTTAGCTGCCGTTGCTACCCTTCCGCGCTGCGTAACGCGGGACCATCATGAGTACACACGAAGTCTACGTCGAGTTTCCGGGCAACATCGTTTTCGTCGGGTTCGGCAGCATCGGGCAGGGCGTGTTGCCGTTGATTCTGCGTCATATCGCCATCAGTCCCGAACGCATCGCAATCGTGACCGCCGACGATGTCGGCCGCGAGGAGGCCGCGCGCTACGGCATCAAGTTCCTGAAGCAGCCGTTGACGCGTGAAAGTTTCCGCCGCGTGCTCGAGCCGCGGCTCGGCCGCGGCGACTTACTGCTGAACGTCTCGGTCGACGTCTCGAGCGTGGCGTTGATCCGCTACTGCTGGGAAAAGGGCGCCATGTATCTCGATACCTGCATCGAGCCCTGGCCCGGCGGGTACATCGACCCGACCATCCCGCTGGCCAAGCGCACCAACTACGCGCTGCGCGAGGAGGCGCTCGGGCTGCGTAGCGGCAGTTCGCGCGCGCCGACCGCGGTGCTGACGCACGGCGCAAACCCGGGGCTGGTGTCGCACCTCGTGAAGCAGGCACTGCTCAACATTGCCGGCGACACCGGCGTCGAGGCGGCGGTGCCGACCAGCCGCGGCGAATGGGCCGAGCTGGCGCAGCGCTTGGGCGTCAAGTTGATCCACATCGCCGAGCGCGACACGCAGGTGTCGACGATCCCGAAGGAGCCGAACGAGTTCGTCAACACCTGGTCGGTCGACGGCTTCGTCTCGGAGGGCTCGCAGCCGGCGGAACTCGGCTGGGGGTCGCACGAACGCAATTTCCCACGCGACGGCCGACGCCACGAATCCGGCAGCGGCTCGGCCATCTACCTGCAGCAGCCGGGCGTCGCCACGCGCGTGCGCAGCTGGACGCCCCTCAACGGTCCGTACCACGGGTTTCTGATCACGCACAGCGAGGCGATCTCGCTAGCCGATTACTACACCGTGCGCAAGGACGCGCAGGTGCTGTATCGACCGACCGCGCACTACAGCTATCACCCGTGCGATGCGGCGGTGCTGTCGGTGCTCGAGTTTTCGGGCCGCAACTATCAGATCCAGGATCGCAAGCGCATTCTGATGGACGACATCAGCAAGGGGATCGATGAGCTTGGCGTTCTGCTCGCCGGCCACAAGAAGAATGCCTATTGGTACGGCTCGCAGCTGTCGATCGACGAGGCCCGCCGGCTGGCGCCGTTCAACAACGCCACCAGCCTGCAGGTGACCTCGGCAGTGCTGGCTGGCCTGGTCTGGGCCATGGAAAACCCGAACAATGGCATCACCGAGCCGGATGAGATCGATTTCCGTCGCGGACTCGACATCTGCCGGCCCTATCTGGGCCCCCTGGTCGGGCAGTACACCGACTGGACCCCGCTCAGCGATCGCGAACGACTGTTTGCCGAGGATCTCGACACAAGTGATCCGTGGCAGTTCAAGAACGTGCGTGTCAGTTAGGATACTCGATGGCGAGCACGGTGTAGCGCCGGCTGCGATCCTCGAGCACCAGCTCGAATTCCTCGTCGAGCCGCTTGCCGAGCACCGCCTTGCCGAGCGGGGAGTCCATGCTGATGTATTCGGGGGCCATGTCGAATTCGTCCGGTCCGACGATGCGGTGGCGGCGTCGTTCGCCGGCGTCGCTCTCGAGCGTGACCAGGGCGCCGAAGTAGACGCGGCCGCGATCACCCGGCGCCTGGCTTACGACGGTCATGCCGTCGAGCCGCGCGCGCAGAAAGCGCACCCGCCGATCGATTTCGCGCAGCCGCCGTTTGCCGTAGGTGTATTCGGCGTTCTCCGAACGGTCGCCCTGCGCGGCGGCCGCGCTGACCGCGGCCGTCACCTGCGGGCGCTCGTGCCGCCAGAGCGTCTCGAGCTCGGCGCGCAGCCGTGCGGCGCCGGCCGGCGTGATGTACTTGGAACCCGGGCTGACGGGCAGCCGAAATCGACCCATAACTGAAGCCACCGTGCGTCTGTCCTGAGAACGTGTGAAGATCATGGCGCTTGAAAAAACGACCAGCGCCGCCACGTTAAGCTAGGGACCGGGAGGCTCGAATTCTATGCGCACGCTCAAGATTTGGCTCGTCACGGCGCTCGCGCTGCTGGCCAGCGGTTGCGGCTATAACCGCATTCAGCAACAGGACGAGGCGGTGAAGGCGGCCTGGTCCGAAGTCATCAACCAATACCAGCGGCGCGCCGACCTGGTGCCGAACCTCGTGAATACCGTCAAAGGATTCGCCGCGCAGGAGCAGAAAGTACTGATCGGTGTCACCGAAGCGCGCGCGCGCGTCGGCTCGATACAGGCCACGCCGGAGCTGATCAACGACCAGGCCGCGTTCCAGAAATTCCAGGCCGCACAGGGGCAGCTCTCGCAGGCGCTCAAGAGCCTGATCGCGGTCACCGAAAACTATCCACAGCTCAAGTCGGACGCGAATTTTCGCGATCTGCAGGCACAGCTGGAGGGCACCGAGAATCGGATCACCGTGGCGCGCAACCGCTACATCCAGGCGGTCGAGGAGTACAACGTGTTGATCCGGTCGTTCCCGAGCAATCTGACGGCGATGATGTTCAAGTACTCCGTGAAGCAGAATTTCACGGTGCAGAACGAGGCCGAAATCTCGCGTCCGCCGACCGTGGATTTCGGCAGCGCGCCAGCGGCCGGCGCGCCGCCCGGCGCCGCTAGCCCGTCGCATTGAGGGGCGTTGGTCGCGCCGCCCGCCGTGCGATTGCTGTGCGCTCTTGCGGCCCTGATCCTTGGCGGCACCGCAGGCATCTCGCATTCCCAGGCGCTGCAGCCGATTCCGAAGCTCGAGGCTCGCGTCACTGACCTGACCGGTACGCTTACAGCGGCGCAGCAGGCCGAACTTGAGCAGAAGCTCAAGGATTTCGAGGCACAAAAGGGCGCACAGATCGCCGTGCTGCTGCTGCCGAGCACGCAGCCCGAGCAGATCGAGCAATATTCGATTCGGCTCGTGGAAGCGTGGAAGCTCGGCCGCAAGAAAGTCGATGATGGTGCGCTGCTGATCATCGCCAAGAACGATCGCGCGGTGCGCATCGAAAACGGCTACGGTCTCGAAGGCGTGCTGACCGATGCGGCCAGCAATCGCATCATCGAGGACACGATGGTGCCGCTGCTGCGGCAGGGCCAATACTTCGCCGCGATCAGCGCCGGCGTCGATCAGATGATGCGCCTGATCGATGGTGAGCCGCTGCCGGCGCCCGATCGCAACTGGCAGCATCAACGGCCGGTTCATTGGAACAATCTGCCGTTTCTCTTTTTCGGATTTCTGATCATCTCCAATGTTCTGCGCGGCCTGTTCGGCCGCCCGCTCGGCGCGGCGCTGAGCGCCGGCGGCATCGGAATCGTGGTCTACCTGATCACGCAGGCACTGGCGCTTGCCATTGGGGCCGGTGTGCTGGCCTTGTTCGCGGCCCTGCTGTTCGGCGTGGGCGGCGGCGGTTGGGGTTCGGGCGGCTTGGGCGGCTGGGGCAGTGGAACCGGCGGGTTCGGCGGCGGCCTTGGCAGTGGTGGCGGGGGCTTCAGCGGTGGCGGTGGCAGCTTTGGAGGCGGCGGCGCCTCGGGGCGCTGGTGATATGAAACTCGTACGATGGTTCACTCATTTGACCTCGAGTGCACGCCGCACGCGCGCGCTGTTCGCGCCGCCGGTGCTCAGCGAGATCGAGGCGGCCATCGGCGCCGCGGAGTCGCAGCACGCCGGCGAGATCCGCTTCGTGATCGAGACCTCGCTGCCCTGGCCGCTGCTGTGGCGCGACACCGCGGCGCGCGCACGGGCGCTGGAACTGTTCACGCGCTTCCACATCTGGGACACGGAGGCCAATAACGGCGTCCTGATTTATGTTCTACGCGCGGACCGCGCGGTGGAGATCATCGCCGACCGGGGCATCAATAGCCGCGTCAGCGCCGCAGAGTGGGATGCCGTGTGCCGGGAGGTCGAGGCGCACTATGGCGCCGGCCGTTACTCGGAAGGCTCGCGTGCCGCGGTGTCGGGCGTGGCACGGCTGCTGGCACAGCATTTTCCGGCTGCGCGTGCGTCGGGCAACGAACTGCCCAACCAACCGATACTCATCTAGAATGGTTGGCGTGAGCCTGAAGCGCCCCTGGCGGTCGATCCATGCTGCGGTGCTGGGCGCCGCGGCCACGTTGTTGGCCGGCTGCTCGCTGATCGGCTCGCACGCCATCGGCCCGCCGCCGCCGGCGCCCGTGGCGGACACCGCGCCGCCTGCCCCGTTGCTGCCCGCACCGGTCGATACGCATCACTTCACACTGTCCGAGGACCAGGACGATGTGGTCGGCGAGGTCCAGATCACGCTGGCCTCGAAAGAAGATACCTTGCCGGACATCGCGCGGCGCTTCGATGTCGGTTATGAGGAGATCGTGCGCGCGAATCCCGACGTCGATCCGTGGATTCCGGGCGCCGATCGAGCGGTGGTGCTCCCGACCCGCTTCGTGCTGCCGAATGCGCCGCGCGAGGGCATCGTCATCAATGTTGCCGCAATGCGGCTGTTCTATTTTCCGCCGCACAAGAAGGGCGAGCCGCAAGAGGTCTATACCCACCCGATCGGGATCGGCAAGGTGGGCTGGTCGACGCCCGAAGGCGTCACGCACGTGGTTGCCCATGTCAAGGATCCGGTCTGGCGTCCGTCGCAAGCGCTGCGCGTCGATCATCGCAATGACAATGGCGAGGACCTGCCCGCGGTCGTGCCGCCGGGTCCAGACAATCCGCTCGGCAAATACGAATTCCGTCTCGGCTGGCGGAGCTATCTGATCCACGGCACCAACAAACCCTACGGTGTCGGGTTGCGGTCCAGTCACGGCTGCGTGCGCCTGTACCCCGAGGACATCGAGAAGATCTTTCAGATGGTGCCGAACGGTATGCAGGTGCGGGTCGTGAACCAGCCGTTTGTGTTTGGCTGGCACGACGAGCGGTTGTACCTGCAGGCCTATACCGTGCTCGAGGATGACGCGCGCGACTG
>DASYNV010000155.1:0-3988 GCA_036008365.1 Steroidobacteraceae bacterium
CGCCAGCGCATTGCCGAAGAATACGAGGCCTTCTGCCAGGCGGTCGCGAACTGGACCCGATTGCGCGAGCAATGGATCGCCGAAACCAAGCGCGCCATGATCGAGCGCTGGGAGCGTTCGGCACTACAGATGCAGATCAAAGAACTCGAATACGGGCTGCAGCTGCAGTACCGCCGCATGCGGCGGCTGCGAGCAGAGCTCGGCTGAGGAAGGAGGGCGCGGATGGACGCCGCCTCTGAACCGGAGGGGCTGGAAGCATCGGATGACGCTGCGGCCGCAGGGCCGGACTCGGCGGGCCGCTCGCTCGATGCGCGGCTCGTGCGCCGATTGCTGGCAGTCCTGGGCAATCCCCCGATCGAATTCGAACTGGCATGGACCCGTGAACGCATCGCCGGTCCGGGCAGCGCGGTCGCCAAACTGCGCATCGCCAACCGCTCGACACTCATCGGTATCCTGTCGGATCCGCGCCTGCGCTTCGGTGATGCCTACAGCGCCGGACAGGTCGAGATCGAGGGCGATCTGGTGCAGCTGCTCGAGATCATCTATCGCAGCGCGCCCACCGGTGCGCACAGTGGTGCCCTCGCGCGCGTGCTCAACAACTGGCGGCACCGGCCGCGCCGCAATACGCTCATTGGTTCGCGCAACAACATTCATCGCCACTACGATCTCGGCAACGAGTTCTACTCGCTCTGGCTCGGCGAGACCATGGCGTATACCTGTGCCTACTATCCCACCGCCGACGCCACGCTCGATGAGGCGCAGGTGGCGAAGATGGATCACGTCTGCCGCAAACTGCAGCTCACGGCCGGTGATTCGGTGGTCGAGGCCGGCTGCGGCTGGGGCACGCTTGCGCTGCACATGGCGAGCCGATTCGGCGCGCGCGTGCGCGCCTTCAATATCTCCAAGGAACAGATCGCGTTTGCGCGGGCACGCGCACGCGAGCAGGGACTTGAAGGTCGGGTCGAGTTCGTCGAGGACGATTACCGCAACATCAGCGGACGCTACGACGTCTTCGTCTCGGTCGGCATGCTCGAGCACGTCGGCGTCGAGAATTACCCCGAGCTCGGCCGGATCGCGCGGCGCGCCATCGGCGGCGAAGGCCGGGGTCTGATCCATTCGATCGGCCGCAACCATCCCGAGCCGCTGCATCCGTGGGTCGAGCGCCGCATTTTCCCGGGCGCCTATCCGCCCTCGCTGAGCGAGATGATGCAGATCTTCGAGCCCTCGAGGCTCTCGGTGCTCGACGTCGAGAACATCCGGCTGCACTACGCGCTGACGCTGCGTGCCTGGTTAGCGCTCTACGAGCGCGCGGTCGACAAGGTGCACGCGATGTTCGATGACGTCTTCGTGCGCATGTGGCGTCTGTACCTGGCCGGTTCGATCGCCGGGTTCGAGACCGGTACGCTGCAGTTGTTCCAGGTGCTGTTCACGGGCGAAGAGAACAATCGTATCCCGCTCACGCGCGAATTCATGTACCCGCACTGACGGTACGCGCGTACGGGCATGCGCAGCGCGCAGATCATCGTCGTCGGAGGGGGGCCAGCCGGCTCATCGGCTGCGCAGCGCCTCAAGCAGGCCGGTGCCGACGTGCTGGTGCTCGACAAGGCACGCTTTCCGCGCCTCAAACTCTGCGCCGGCTGGATCACGCCCGAAGTGGTGTCGGATCTCGACTTCAATGTCAGCGACTATCCGCACCGATACCTGAGCTTTCGTCGCCTGCACTGGCACATGAAGGGCCTGCGGATGCCGATTCCGTGCGTGCAGCACTCGATCCGGCGGTTCGAGTTCGACGCCTGGCTGCTCGAGCGCTCGGGCGCCGAGGTGATCGAGCACACCGTCAAGGCGATCCGGCGGGACGGCGAGGACTACGTACTCGATGAGGCCTTCCGCTGTCGCTTTCTCGTCGGCGCCGGCGGCACCTCCTGCCCGGTCTACCGCTCGCTGTTCCGCGAGCGCCTGCCGCGCGTGCGCGAGCTGCAGACCGTGACACTCGAGCTGGAGTTTCCGTTTGAATGGCGCGACCCGGACTGCCACCTGTATTTCTTCGAGCGGGGGCTGCCCGGCTATAGCTGGTACGTGCCCAAGGCCCGCGGCTGGCTCAACGTCGGCGTCGGCGGCATGGCCTCGCGACTCAAACCGCGGGGGGAAGACATCTGGCTGCACTGGCAACACCTGGCCGCGCGCCTCAAACGTCAGTTCGGCATCGAACTGCCCGAGGAGCCCTCGGGCTACAGCTACTATCTGCGCGGACCGGTCACGGACGGCCGCATCGGCAATGCCTTCCTGACCGGCGATGCCGCGGGTCTTGCGACGCGCGATCTGTGCGAGGGCATCGGCCCTGCGATCCGCAGCGGACAGCGCGCCGCCGAAGCGATCCTCAACGGCACCGCGTACGACCTCGCGGGGTTCACGGGCACGAGTCTCGGCGGCGGATTGCTCACGCGTTGGATGGACTGGGCCTTCACGCGCGGCGCCAACGAGCCGGTCGGTGCGCGCGAGCATCGTCCGGTGGGTCAGGCACCGTGAGCGATGATCAGGCGGTGCGTTCCGTCCTGCAGGATCTGGCCGAACATCTGGCGCAGAGGCGCGAGATCATCCTGCGTGAGTGCATCGGACTGTCGATCGTGAAGCGGCTGTGCGAGTTACTTGATGCGAGCCTCGAGCTCGACGCTGCGCCCGGCGCGGGCACTACTTTCCGCGTCAGCTTTCCGCGCAGCTACGCCGATCCCCGCCAAGCCTGAGCGCGGCGCCAACCGCCGCAGCTGGCCCTCGTTGGGACTCAGGAACTCGGTGAGCGGACTGCCCCGCAGTGAGTTGGCGGATACGACCTTGAGCCCAACCAACGTCGGTACGGCCACTACGATACCGGCAATGCCCCAGAACCAGCCGCCAAACCACAGGGCGAGAAACACGATCATCGGATTGAGCTCGAGGCGCCGGCCGATCACGAGCGGCTGTACCACCTGGCCTTCGAGTGTTGCAAGCACGAGATAGCACGCGGCCACCAGCGCGACGCGCCCAGGATTCGGAAACGTGACGAATGCCACGACCGTCAGCAGCACCAGCGTGGTCGCCGAACCGACATAAGGGATGAAATTCAGCACGCCTGCGACCGCGCCCCAGAGCAGCGGATTGGGCATCCCGAGCAGCGCCATGATGCCGGCCGTGGCGAGCCCGAGTCCGAAGTTGATGAGCGCGAGTCCGCCGTAATAGCGGCTGAGCTCGAGGCGCACGGCCGTGATCACGCGCAACGTGTGCGTCGATTGCAGGTCGCTCGCCAGCGCGGCGCTCATGCGCGCGAGCATCGGCGGGCCGCCGGCGAGCAGGAACAGCATCAGCATCACGACCGTGACCAGGCCGATCAGGGCGTTGCGGGTCTGATCGAGTATGGCGACCGCCATCGGCGCGTGTGCGCCTTCGGCGGCGGCCTTCGGTACCGCCACGACGGGTGCGGAATTCGGCGGCGTGTTCGTGGTCGCCTCGCCCAATTGATCGGCGCGCGTCGTCAGTGCCTCGACGCGCGACATGAACTGCGAGATCGGGCGTACCTTGCGCTCGATGGTCCTGAGGGTCTGCGGCGCGGCCGCCCACCAGTTCTGTGCCGGCGCCCACAACAGATCGACCGAGGCGCCGATCAGAGCGGTGAGCAGCACCATCACGGCGAGCGCACCGATCGCGCGCGGAAGCCCAAGCCGGCGCAGCGCTTCGACCGGTCCCGTCAGAATGAGCGCGAACAGGGCCGCAAGCGCAATGGGGATGAAGGCGGCGTGCGCGATGTAGAGCAGCGCGCCGATCGCGAGCGCCGCGAGTACGCGCAGCGACATCGGTCCGCGCAGCGATGGGACGTGAGGTCGCGGGGGTGTGGCCGATGGACGTTCCGTGGCCGATGGACGTTCCGTGGCCGATGGACGTTCCGTGTTCATCAATCTCACCGCCGGTTATTGTTCAAATGTGCTCTGGCCCAAGCATCGACACGGCTTTGGACTAT
>DASYNV010000156.1:0-5040 GCA_036008365.1 Steroidobacteraceae bacterium
GTGATGGTTTCGTGCGAGAAGATTCTCGAGGCGGCGCGGCGCGAGAAGGCCGACATGATCGGCCTGTCGGGTCTGATCACGCCCTCGCTCGACGAAATGGTGCATGTCGCGCGCGAGATGCAACGCCAGGGTTTCACGCTACCGTTGCTGATCGGCGGCGCCACCACCTCGCCGGCGCATACTTCGGTGCGGATCGATCCGCAGTACGAGCACGCGGTGCTATACGTCAAGGACGCCTCGCGTGCGGTCGGCGTCTGTCAGCAGCTGATCGAGCCTGGATCGCGCGCGATCTTTACCGCGCGCGCCAAGGAAGAGCACGCGCTGCGACGCACGCAGCACGGCTCGCGCCGCGCCAAATCGCCGCAGTACACGCTGGTGCAGGCGCGCGCCAACCGGCCGCGGCTGGACTGGACTGCCTACGTGCCGCCGGTGCCGCGCATGCTCGGCATCAAGAGCTTCGACGACTACTCGATCGAGGAGCTGGCGCGCTACATCGACTGGACGCCTTTCTTCCAGGCCTGGGAGTTGCGCGGCCGGTTCCCGGACATCCTCAACGATGCGAAATTCGGCGAACAGGCCAGCAGCCTCTATGCCGACGCGCGCAAGATGCTGCGGACGCTGATTAACGAGCGATGGCTCAAGCCGCGCGCCGTGTTCGGCCTCTTTCCCGCGAATGCGATCGAGGACGACGTCGAGCTCTATGCCGATGACTCGCGCAGCAAAGTGATTGCCCGGGTACACTTCCTGCGTCAGCAGAAGGACCTTCCCGAAGGCAAGCCGCACGGGGCACTGGCCGATTTCGTCGCGCCCAAGGCATCCGGCGTGCGCGACTACTTTGGCGCCTTCGCGCTGAGCACGGGACAGGGTATCGAGGCGCCGCTGCAGCGCTTCGCAGCCGAACACGATGACTACTCCGCCATCATGCTCAAGGTGCTCGCCGACCGACTCGCCGAGGCGTTCGCCGAACGGCTGCACGAGCGCGTGCGGCGCGAATTCTGGGGCTATGCGCCGGCGGAGAAACTCGGCAACGAGCAATTGATTCGCGAGGAGTATCGCGGTATCCGCCCGGCCCCGGGCTACCCGGCCTGTCCGGATCACACCGAGAAGGCGACCTTGTGGGAGCTGCTCGATGTGGTCGAGCGCGCCGGCATCACATTGACCGAATCATTTGCGATGTACCCGACGGCGGCCGTGAGCGGCTGGTATTTCTCGTATCCGCAATCGCGCTACCTGGCGGTCGGCCGCATCGACCGCGATCAGGTTCTTGACTACGCGCGCCGCAAGGGCATGGATGTTGCGGAGGTTGAACGGTGGCTGGCGCCGAATCTCGGTTATGAACCCGAGGTTGCAAGCCTGCAGACGGCGTGAGCTCGCGTCTGCGGCCGCCACCCATCGCCTCGGCGCCGCGTGACGGCGCGGACGTGCTGCGCGGTTTCTTTGGCGTATTCCGCTACAGCCGGCGCGCAATCGAACTGGTATCGAGTACCAATGCGCTGCTGCTCGCGGCACTCGCGGCACTCACCATCGTGGCCGGCCTGCTGCCGGCGGCCGTGGCCTGGATCGGCGCGCAGATCGTCGATGCGGTGGTGGCCGCGCGCAACCTGCCGGCGCTCGGCAGTGCGCGCGTGTTGCGACTGGTGTTGATCGAGGGTCTGCTGGTGGCGGCGCTGGCCGGCACCCAGCGCGGACTGTCGCTGTGTCAGTCGCTGCTGCGTGCGCAACTCGGGCAGCGCGTCAATGTCATGATCCTCGAGAAGGCGCTGACGCTCGAGCTGACGCAGTTCGAGGATTCCGAGTTCTACGACAAGCTGACGCGCGCGCGCCGCGAAGCATCGAGCCGCCCGCTGAGCCTGGTCATGCGCACCTTTGGACTCGCGCAGAACGCGATTTCGCTGCTGAGCTACGCGGCGCTGCTGGTGCGCTTTTCACCCTGGACCGTACTGATCCTGTTGCTGGCGGGGTTGCCCGCGTTCGTCGCCGAAACCAAGTTTTCGGGCGATGCGTTTCGATTGTTTCGCTGGCGCTCGCCCGAAACGCGCATGCAGACCTATCTCGAGACCGTGCTGGCGCGCGAGGATCACGCCAAGGAGGTGAAGCTCTTCGGCCTCGGACCGCGCCTGCTGCAGCGCTATCGCGACATTTTCAGCCGCCTGTACCACGAGGACCGCGCGCTCTCGATCCGTCGCGACAGCTGGGGCTTTGGCCTCGGGCTGGTGGCGACCGCGACGCTCTACGGCGCCTACGCGTGGATCGCGCTCTCCACCATTCGCGCCAGCATCAGTCTCGGGCAGATGACGATGTATCTGCTGCTGTTCCGTCAGGGCCAGGCCGCGGTCACCGCGATCCTGTCGGCCATCGGCGGCATGTACGAAGACAATCTTTATCTCTCGACCCTGTACGAGTATCTCGAAACGCCCGTGCAGCGCGCGGCGGGCGAGGCGCTCCATGGTCCCGAGCCCGACGACGGTGTGCGCTTCGAGCACGTCTATTTCACTTATCCCGGCGCGAGCACGCCGGCGCTGATCGACATCAATCTGCATCTGCCGCCCGGCAGCAGCCTCGCGCTGGTCGGCGAGAACGGCTCGGGCAAGACCACCCTGATCAAGCTGCTGACGCGGCTCTACACGCCCGACTCGGGCCGCGTGCTGCTCGACGGTCTGCCGCTGCCCGAGTGGCGCGACGAGGCGCTCAAGGCCCGGATCGGCGTGATCTTCCAGGACTTCACGCGTTATCAAATGCTGCTCGGCGAGAACGTCGGAGCCGGCGACGAGCGCTATTTCGAGGATGAGCCGCGCTGGCATGAGGCGGCTGCCAAGGGGCGGGCGACGGATTTCATCGAGCGCTTGCCGAAGGGCTATCGGACGCAGCTCGGCAAGTGGTTCAGCGATGGCCAGGAAATCTCGGGCGGGCAGTGGCAGAAGATCGCATTGTCCCGTGCCTTCATGCGCACCGAAGCCGACGTGCTGGTGCTCGATGAGCCGACAGCGTCGATGGATGCGCGGGCGGAAGCCGAGATCTTCGAGCATTTCCGCTCGCTCGCCCGCAGCCGCATCACCATCCTGATCTCGCATCGCTTCTCGACCGTACGCATGGCCGACCAGATCGCCGTACTCGAGGAAGGCCGCATCATCGAGCAGGGCAGTCACGAGGCGCTCATGACCCGCAATGGCCACTACGCACAGCTGTTCTCGCTGCAGGCGCGCGGTTATCGTTGAGTCGGGTCGCCGATATGGCGCGCGAGCGCTACAATGGGTGACTATGCATGAAGCCGCAGATACCTTCGATTCGGCCTTCTCCAAGGCGGTCGATCTGGGCAATCGCCTGGCGGGCAAGGACAAGGAAGCCGATCTTTGGGACATTGCCGACGGATTGCTCGCCGGCGCCATTCAGTATTGGCTCTATACGCGCCAGCCGTGCGGCGATCCGCGCTGCGAGGACTGCGTGCCGATCAGCACCGCGGAGGCGCGCATGGCCGAACTGAAGCGGCTCATGGATCAACTCGCCTCCGAGAGCGAATACTTCCACGCCCCGACGGACGCCAACGCCGGCCGCGCCTAGACTCCTGTCGAGTTCAGCCGGTGGCCGCCATCGCAGCGCCGCTCACGTCCGCGAACGCGGCCTCGAGCAGATCGAGGCCCTCGTTGAGCAGCGCATCGCTGATCGTCAGCGGTGCGAGGATCCGAATGACGTTGGCGTAAACGCCGCACGACAGGATCACGAGCCCGCGTGCCGCGGCCGCCTGCACCAGTGTGCGCGTGAGCTCGGCATCCGGCTGATCGGCGCGGCGGTTCTTGACCAGTTCGATGGCGACCATCGAGCCGAGGCCACGTACCTCGCCGATCGCGGGGAATTTTGCCTGCAGCGCCTTCAGGCGCGTGATCAACTGCCCCCCCAGCACGCGCGCCCGCTCGATCAGCTGCTCCTCGGCGATCACATCCAAGACCGCCAGTGCCGCGGCGCACGCCAGCGGTGAACCCGCATAGGTGCCGCCCAATCCGCCGGGCGGCGGGGCATCCATGATCTGCGCCTTGCCGACGACCCCCGACAGCGGCACGCCGCCGGCGATACTCTTGGCGACCGTCATGAGGTCCGGCTCGACACCCGAGTGCTCGAACGCAAACATGCGGCCGGTGCGAGCGAAGCCCGATTGAATCTCATCCGCCACCAGTACGATGCCGTGGGTGTCGCACAGCGCGCGCAAGTTGCGCAGGAACTCCGGCGGCGCGATATAGAAGCCGCCTTCGCCCTGTACCGGTTCGATGATGATGGCCGCGACCCGCGATGGCTCGAGCTCCGATTTGAACAGCTGCTCTATGGCGGCCAGCGACTGCTGCGGCGTGACACCGTGGTAGGCGCAGGGAAATGGCACATGGAACACTTCCGGCAGCAGCGCACCGAAGCCGGCCTTGTAAGGCGCCACCTTGCCCGTCAGCGACATGGTCGCGAGCGTGCGGCCATGGAAGGCACCGTGGAAAGCGATCACGGCCGAGCGGCGGGTGTGGTAGCGCGCGATCTTCAGTGCGTTTTCGATCGCCTCGGCGCCGGTCGAGAACAGAATCGACTTCTTCGGCGTGGGCCCCGGCGCCAGCGCATTGAGCCGCTCGCATACGGCGACATAACTCTCGTAGGGGGTGACCTGGAAGCAGGTGTGCGTGAATTGCGTCAGCTGCTGCTGCAGCGCCGCCACCACGCGCGGGTGCACGTGACCGGTATTGAGTACGGCAATGCCGCTGGCGAAATCGATGTAGCGACGGCCCTCGACGTCCCAGAGCTCGGCGTTCCGGGCCTTTTGCGCGTAGACGCTCAGAGCATTGGACACCCCGCGAGCGACCGCAGCCCCGCGACGACGATGCAGATCGGTATTGCTTCCCATGGACCCTCCAGGAGGTTTGCTCAACTATAAGCCTTTACGGCTATAAGCTAACAACCGGTTTTGTTTGCCGCCCCGGAGGCCGGATCGCTAGAATCGCGCGCCCCCATAGTCACTAACCCAAGCGGGAATTCCTTGAGCGACACGAACATAAGCACCGAAGTGGTGGT
>DASYNV010000157.1:0-2572 GCA_036008365.1 Steroidobacteraceae bacterium
ACGATTTACGTCGGCATCGTCGGGTTCCAATGATAAGTCCCGGCCGACGGACCGATTATCGGGATAACGACGTCTGCTTGTCTATAAACGACAAGCGGTGCGGCGGCGGACCGACCTGCGGCGGGAGTAGAGTATCCGGACCAGATCCGGGAGAGTTTATGTCTGCTACGCGAGGCCGCTGTCTGTGCGGCGGCGTCCAGTTCAGGGTCGATGGGCCGTTGCGCGATGTCGTCTACTGCCACTGCAAGATGTGCCGGCGCAGCAGCGGACACATCGTTGCCGCAACCGCCTGCGCCGCGTCGCAGCTGTCGATCAATCGCTCCGAGTCGCTACGCTGGTATGAGTCATCGGCCCACGCGAAGCGCGGTTTCTGCAACCTTTGCGGCTCGAATCTCTTCTGGAAGCCGGCCAGCGGCACGCACGTGTCGATCATGGCCGGCACACTCGATGACCCGACGGGCCTCACGGCGGTGTCGCACATCCATGCGGGCATGAAGGGTGACTACTACCGCCTGGACGACGGGTTGCCACAACACCTCGATGGTGCGCATGGCACCCCGGTGCCAGCTCGATAGTCGACGCTGCGGCGGCAGAAGCCCTGTTCGTGCTACCATTTGACGCGATCATCGGCGTCTGATGGCACGCCTGAGGATCTCTCCCAGAACTCCTGTCGAGTCGCTCAAGCTGCTGTTGGCGACATGAGTCTCGTCTCTCGAGGAACCAAGTGACGGAGCAATACAAGTCACCCGTGCCGCATGTCGGCGAAACCAACGCCGATTACCGCGAGCGAATGGCGCTGATTCAGAGCGAGGCGAGTGAGCGGCGGCAGAAGCAGCTGGACGAGCAATGCTCGCCGCTCAATACCCCTGCGGCGCGCATCCAGATCTGGGAGCGTCTGCACCAGCTGGCGTTGCCGCGCGATCCCGCCCATCGGCTGGTCAACGTGATCGCCGCCAATACGGGCCTGAGCGCCGAGGACGTGCGCGCGGAGCAGCAATCCCGCGCGGCGTCGGCGACAGTGGCCGCTGCTGCGGATCCGGCCGTATGAGAGTTGTTGCGCGCAAGAGCTCCAACTCCCAGACCCATCCGCGCGACCGGATGCTGAGCGAGCGGACGCGGGCAGCCGCGCTGCGCGAATTGTTTCCTCAAGTAGGCACGCTGCGAATCGAGCTGGTGTTCAATGATCTCAGCCCTCACGTCCCATCGCCGCAGCTTCACACCCTGTACCCGGCGGCGTCCGCCTTCTTTCGCTTTGCCTGTCCCTGCGCCGACTGCGACGGTGACTTCGATCTGACGGCAAAAGTGAAATCGTTGCTGGGCGATTCGTCCGAGCGCCGGCAATTGCGCGGATCCAGCAGCGGTCAATTGTCCTGCCAGGGAATTCGCCTGCGCGATCGCGCTGGCAGCAAGGCGTGCTCCATGCAAGTCAACTTCCGATTACTCTGCTCTGCGCTGCACGCCAAATAGAATCAGTCGAACACGCGGGTGCAGGCGCGATCGCCTTCCGCGAGTGCTCCGCCCTGCTTGCGCCTGAGCGACGGTGAGAGTCCGTAGGTCTCTTTGTACTGGCGCGAGAAATGGGCGCCGTCGGCAAATCCGGCCTCCAGCGCAATCGTGGTCATCGAACGATCGGTATTGTTGATGAGCCACTGCGCATAGCGCATGCGAATACGCCGATACAGCGAGGCTGGCCCGCTGCCGAGCGCGCTGCGGCACAGCCGCTCGAATTGCCGTACCGACAGTCCTAGCTGCTTGGCCACGTAACCAATCGCGACCGGGCGGGCGAGGTTCTGCTCCATGAGCAGCAACGCGCGCCGTACGCGCTCATCGGCGACGTTCTCGAACAGCGGCGGATGGGGCTGGGCGTCATTGCCGGCGCGAGCCCGGTCAAACAGCAGCACCTGGTTGGCCTTTTGCGCCACGGCGCGCCCGAGGTGCAACTCGAGAATGAAGGTGGCGAGATCGGCCGTGCCGGCGCCCCCGGCACAGGTGATGCGGTCGCGGTCGGCGATGAACAGGCGATCCGCGACCACCTCGTGGTCCGGAAACTCGTCGACGAAGTCCTGGTAGTGATACCAGCTCACGCAGCAGCGCCGGCCGCGCATGAGCCCGCTACGGCACAGAATGAAACTGCCCGTGCACAACCCGATCAGCGGCACGCCGATGGCCGCGGCATCCCGCAGGTACTGTGTCGTGGCCTGATCGATCTGCGGGCCGCCGTGCAGCAGTCCCCCGACCACGACCACATAGTCGAGCCCGGCCGGATCGATCAACGGCGCGGTCGGAGAGATCGTGACGCCGCAGCTCGCGCGCAGCGGCTCGCTGCGGCTCGACATCGTCGACCATTGCACGTGCAGCGGGCGGCTGCGATCGCCCTCGTCGGCAGCGAGCCGCAGGTGATCGACGAACAGTGCGAATGCCGAGAGCGTGAAATTGTTGGCCAAAACCACACCGACCCGAAGCGGTTCGGGTCGACGCAGCGGTAGCGCCTTGGAGGTGGTCGGCACGACTCTGATTGAACGAGCGTGCAATCCGGTTGTCAAGCCTTCCAGAATCAACCCCAGCAGCATTC
>DASYNV010000158.1:0-5796 GCA_036008365.1 Steroidobacteraceae bacterium
CCGATGCCGCCGTCAATGCCTTCACCCTCATGAAGGTCATAGGACGCGATGTCTGGATCGGGGTCTGGGCATTGGTGCTGTCGGTGGTTGCAACCGCGCGATGGGAAACCACCGGTGTGCGCAATCGCGCCGGACTCGGAGAGATCTGGCGGCGATTCCCGAAGTTCGTACTCGGGTTTCTGCTGGCTTCGGCCATCGTGACCTGGGTCGCTCAGGGACACAGTTACGCCGCCTACAAACAGTCGGTCGTGCCAGGCCTGGTGGCGCCGCTGCAGGCGCTGCGCACCTGGGCCTTCACGTTTGCATTCCTGAGCATCGGCTTGACGACGCGCGTGCGGGAATTCCTGTCCGTTGGTGCGCGCCCCTTCTATGCGTTCACGATTGGCGTGGTGGTCAACGTCGTGCTCGGCTTCATCCTCTCGACCCAGGTTTTCAACGAATTCTGGTCACGTCTGGGCCAATGACGGTGGCTGCCTTCATGGGGACGCCGCAAGACATGCCAGTCGACGCGGCCTGCGCGAACTGCCGGCAGTTCCGCGCGTCGGCACTGGAGATCGAAAGTCGCCTGCCCGGATTGCGCACTCTGAGCTCGGCATTTGCCTCGGTGCGCTCCGAAGACGGACTTTGCGGCCGTCATGACCGCTACGTCGCCGCCGCGAGCATCTGCGCCGCATACGAGGGCGGCGTGCGGCTGGCTCAGCCGGCTTGAGTGTTGATCGGGAGCGTTTCCGGCGCGGTGGGCGCGCGCGCGTCGGGCGTAGCGCTTCGCGGCCGCTGGGGCGCGGCCGCGAACAGTATCAGATCGCTGACGATCTGCGGCGCGAGCTCACGCCATTCGACGCCGATGCCTTCGGGGCGCACGCGCGCCACGTAACAGGCGATAGGCAACTGGTCGCGCTGCCCGGCGATTGCCAAGTCGAATACGACGAACGCGCGAGACAGCGGCGGCAGAGCGAACTTACCGCTGATCCAGGCCCCGCTGATGCTGACGTTCAGAACGCGTCCAGTGCCTACGATCAACGGTGGAATCGACACCTGCACTGGGATGTCGACCGCGATGCGTGCGCCCCATCGATGTTCCATAACCACCCGGCTGCCGAAAGCAGCGGACTGGATGTCGCGAGAACAGTGTCACAAGAATCGGCGCCGGTCCAGAGGTACGAAATGAATTTTCGAAGATTCACACCGTGAATATGACAACAGCCGTGTTCGGCTCGCTCTTAGAACGGCAGGCCGACGTAATTCTCCGCCAGCGCCGTCATCGCGGCGCGCGAGGACACTAGGTATTCGAGCTCGGCGCGCTGGATCTTCTGGTCGAAACCGCTGCCCTCGGGAAAGCAGTGGAGCATCGAGGTCATCCACCAGGAGAATCGCTCGGCCTTCCACACGCGCCGCAGTGCGCGCTCTGAATAATCATCGATGCCGGCACGAGAGCCGTCGCGATAGAACTCCACCAGCGCCTGCCACAGGTAGTACACATCGCTGGCCGCAAGGTTCAGACCCTTGGCACCCGTAGGCGGCACGATGTGCGCGGCATCCCCGACGAGAAACAGGTTGCCATAACGCATCGGCTCAGCCACGAAGCTGCGCAACGGCGCGATGCTCTTCTCGATCGAAGCGCCATGCCGCAGAGCGGCAACCGCTTCATCGTCGAGCCGCCGGCTCAGTTCCTCGTAGAAGCGTCTGTCCGGCCAGTCCTCGACGTGATCGTCCAGCCGGCATTGCAGGTACAGCCGGCTGCGGGTGCGCGACCGCATCGAGCAGAGCGCAAAGCCGCGCTCGTGGTTGGCATAGATGAGTTCCTGCGACACCGGCGGCTGATCAACCAGGATGCCGAGCCAGCCGAACGGGTAGACGCGCTCGTAGCATTTGAGCAGGTGTTCCGGAATGCTCTTGCGGCTGACGCCATGAAAGCCGTCGCAGCCGGCGATGTAATCGCATTGAAGCTCGTGCGTCGCCCCGTGCTGCTGATAACTCACCGTGCAAGGGCCGGCTCCGGACTGCTGCACGCTGACGTCCGCGGCCTCATAGATGGTCTCGCCGCCGGCGCCGGCCCGCCCGTTCATGAGATCGCGCGTGATCTCGGTCTGCCCGTAGATGACCACGCTCTTGCCGACCAGATCGCTGAAGTCGATACGATGGCGCTGACCGCCGAAGCATAGCTCGATCCCCTCATGTGTAAGCCCGTCGCGATGCATGCGCGCACCGACCCCGGCTTCATCGAGCAGATCGGCCGACCACTTTTCAATGACTCCGGCCCGGATGCGGCCCAGAACGTATTCGGCGCAGCGCTGCTCGAGGATGATGTTGGAAACGCCGCTCTTGGCCAGCAGTTGGCCCAGCAGCAGGCCGGAGGGACCGGCACCGATGATCGCGATCTGCGTGCGCGTCACGAGGCAGGCAACGCCTGCAAGCTGACGCCGGCGCGCGCGGAGCCAAGCAGCGCCGCATCGTCGCTCGCGATCAGAGTGGTCGGTATCGCCTTCACGTAGCCCGAGAGCCGACCCTTGCTTTCGAAGCGGGCACGGAACGGGCTTTCGAGCAGGAAGCCCTCGATCTTCAGCGCGATGCCGCCGGCGATGTAGACACCGCCGCGCGCTCCATGCGAGAGCGCGAAATCTCCGGCCACCGAGCCATAGACGGCGCAGAACATGGTCAACGCCGCCCGACAGCCGGCGTCGCCCTTGGCCGCCTGGTCGGCCACTTGCGCCGCGGACAGGCTCGCAGGCTTCCGGCCGGCCAGCTGCTCCAGCGCCTGGTGGATATTCTCGAGCCCCGGTCCCGATAACAGGCGCTCCACCGACACGCGACCGAATCGCCGCATCAGTTGCTGCAGTACTGCCACTTCCTGCTCATCGCCCGGGGCAAAGCCGATGTGGCCTCCCTCGGTCGACATCGGCACCACGCGGTTGCGATGGCGCGCCAGGCAGGAGACACCGAACCCGGTTCCGGCCCCGAGGATCGTGACCGGTTCATCCGCCAGGCCCTTGATATCCGGACCTACGATCCTGAGATCCTTCGGGCCTAGCATATCGACCGCGAACGCCAGCGCGACGAAATCATTGATCAATAGCGCCGAGCTGCAGCCGAAGCGTCGCAGCGCCTCTTCGGAGATCAGCCAGTCGCGGTTGGTCAGGCGTACCTGCCCCGCGGTAATGGGCCCGGCCACGGCGATTGTCGCGGCGGCCGGCACCTGCTCGAGCCCGGTGCGCGCCATGTATTGCTGCAGCGCCTGCTCGAAGGTCGGGAAATCGATGGCGAAGTCCTGGCGATTGGTCAATCGCCACGGCGACGGGGCCGAGACATCCACCGTTGCAAAGCGTGCGTGCGTGCCGCCGATATCCCCGACCAGCATGATTTGCCCGCCGCTCACATTCACGCTCCCGCTTACATCAGGTCGCGAGTCTGAAAGCGCCGCGCACGCAGGTCAACCGCCGGCTTTCGGCTTATGATGCCGCGCGCGAGGTGCCCCATCGCGTACTTGAGTCATCTATCGGCCGGCACGCTGGCGGGCAGCCTGTTGGTAACCGTGTATCTGAGCAGTGCCGCCGCGGTGGCGCTACACGCGCTGCTGACCAAGCCCGATCCGCGCAGTGTCGTCAGCTGGATTGCGCTGTGCTGGCTGTTTCCGCTCGGCGGCGCGGTGCTCTACTGGTTGTTCGGCATCAATCGGGTGTCCACGCGTAGCCCGGCACGTTCACAGCCCGAGGCCGATCTTCGCGCCGCGGCTCCCGATCCGATGCCGAAGGGCGCCGGGGCGAGCCCGCAATTTCGCGCCCTTGAATGTGTCGGTGATGCGCTGACCGGGCTGCCGCTGCTCGGCGGCAACACGCTCGAACCTCTCAGCAACGGTGAGGTCGCTTTTCCGCGCATGCTGCGGGCGATCTCCGCGGCCAGGCAGAGCATCTGCCTGGCGACCTACATATTTCAGACCGATGCGATTGGCCGCGAGTTCATCGATGCGCTGCAGGCTGCCGTCGCGCGTGGCGTCAGTGTGCGCGTACTCGTGGATGGGATTGGCGAGTGGTATGACTGGCCGCACGTCGTGCCGCTGCTGCGTCGGGCCGGGGTCACGGCAGAGCGCTTCCTGCCGCCGCGTTTGTTGCCGCCGAACCTGTCGCTGAACTGCCGTAACCATCGCAAGCTGCTGTTGATCGACGGTGCGGAAGGATTCCTCGGCGGCATGAATCTCGGTGGTCGCGAAGTAGGGGGTTCTACCGGACGGCGCATGACCGACATTCACTTCTGCCTGCGCGGTCCCGCGGTAGCACAGCTCGGCGCGGTGTTCGCGGCCGACTGGAAATTCGCGAGCGGCGAATCGTTGTCCACCCCTGCAGTGACCCAGTTGACGGGTCACGCCGTGTGTCGGGCGATTACCGGCGGTCCTGATGAAAGCATCGACAAGCTGTTGCTGATCATCTCGAGCGCCATAGCCGTCGCTCAGCGGCAGATCCTGATCATGACGCCGTATTTCATCCCGCCTCCCGAGCTGGTCGTGGCGCTGCAGGGAGCGGCGCTGCGCGGCCTCGAGGTGTCGCTGGTGCTGCCCCGGCACAGCAACCTGCGCTATATCGATTGGGCGACGCTGCACTGGCTGCCGGCGCTGGTCGAGCGTGGTGTGCAGGTGCACCTGTCGCCGCCGCCGTTCTCACACGCTAAATTGTTCGTGGTCGATCGCGAATACGCCCATATCGGCTCGGTCAACCTGGACACGCGCAGCCTGCGGCTCAACTTCGAGATCGCGCTCGAGGTGTTCGATGCCGCACTCTGTGCCCAGCTGGCCTCCTTCATCGAGAGTTTTCGCGACCGCACGAAAGCGCTGAGGCGCGCCGAGCTCGCGAACGATCCGCCGCTGGTGCGCATTCGCAATAGCCTGTGCTGGCTGATATCACCCTATCTCTGAAGCGCGACAGGCGGTTATTGTTGCGGAAAAGCACCTGAGATAGAACTCACAAAAAATGGCTTGAAATTAAGATAAAGCATCTGATGGGGCGGCTCGTGTAGCGAAGTAGCGACGCGCGTCGAAGTCCGATATCGTAGCTCCTCCGAGCATCGGAGATCCCGCGAAAGGTCTCGCCCGTTACTGCTGCCTGTCGGTCGATTGCGCTACGATGCGCGCTGCTGAATGAAGCGCGAATTCCGGTGGCGACCGATTTGCATAAAGCCCTGTCGGAGATCAGTGCCATCCGCGGTCACATTGCCCGCGGTGCTGAGTTTCGCGGTTACGGCCCGGCGACGCTGACGGCAACCGGTGTGTTGGCGCTCGCTGCCGCGTTGGCGCAATCCTACTGGCTCAAAAATCCCGAGCGCGACCTCGGAGCGTATCTGTCGATCTGGGTTTCCACCGCGGTGGTGTCGTTGCTGATCATCAGCGTCGAAACCATCGTGCGCGCGCGGCGGCTGCATTCCGGCCTGGCGGGTCAGATGATGCAAGCCGCCGCGGAACAGTTCCTGCCGGCGATCGTCGCCGGGCTGCTGCTGACGGTGGTACTGCTGCGCAGCGCGCCACAGAGTCTGTGGATGCTGCCGGGCCTGTGGCAGATCGTGTTCAGTCTCGGTGTGTTTGCCTCCTGCCGGTTTCTTCCGCGACCGATGTTCGTGGCGGGCATCTGGTACTTGTGCTGCGGTTTGATATATCTGGCGCTGGGTCCCGGGCCGCAAGCACTCTCGCCGTGGGCGATGGGGGTGCCGTTTGGCGTCGGACAGCTGCTGGTCGGCGCCGTGCTGCGAGCCGACTACCGGGGTGAGCGTGAGCGAGCGTAAGGCGCCGCCGCATCGCAGCCGCCGATTCGCCTA
>DASYNV010000159.1:0-6997 GCA_036008365.1 Steroidobacteraceae bacterium
TACAGAATGTAGCGGCTCAGATCCTCGTCCTTCGCCAGCGTCCCGAGGTGCTCATCGACGTACTGCGCATCCACGCGCAGGGCCGAATCCGGACGCTCGCTGGCTTCGAACGATATCGTTTCCAATAGCCGCTCCATCACGGTGTGCAGGCGGCGCGCGCCGATGTTTTCGGTGCGCGTGTTGACCTGATGCGCGATCTCGGCGATGCGGCGCACGCCGTCGGGCGTGAACTCGAGCGCGACGCGCTCGGTATTGAGCAGCGCGCGGTACTGCGCCGTGAGCGAGGCATCCGGTTCGGTCAGGATGCGCACGAAGTCATCGACCGACAGCGACTCGAGCTCCACGCGGATCGGGAATCGACCCTGCAGCTCCGGAATCAGGTCGGCGGGCTTGGACATATGGAACGCGCCCGAGGCGATGAACAGCACGTGGTCGGTCTTCAATGAGCCGTACTTGGTGTTGACACTGCAGCCCTCGACCAACGGCAGCAGGTCGCGCTGTACGCCTTCACGCGAGACATCGGCGCCAATGGTTTCCTGGCGCCGCGCAATCTTGTCGATCTCGTCGATGAAGACGATGCCGTTCTGCTCGGCGTTGGCGAGCGCGTGCGCCTTGAGCTCTTCCTCGTTGATGAGCTTGCCGGCCTCTTCCTCGATCATGAGCCTGAGCGCCTCGCCGACCTTGACGCGCCGCGTGCGCGTGCGATTGCCACCGAGATTGGACAGCACCGACTGCAGCTGCTGCTGCATCTCTTCCATGCCCGGAGGGGCCATGATATCGACGCCGCCGGACAGCGAGCGCACCTCGATCTCGACTTCACGCTCGTTGATCTCCCCGCGTACCAGCATCTCGCGCAGTTTGTTGCGCGTGTCGGCATCGCGTGGCTGCGTGGGCTCATCGGTCGAGAACCCCATTCGATGCGGCCGCGGCAGCAGCGCATCGAGCACACGCTCGACCGCGGCGGCGCGCGCGCCATCGCGCACGCGCTCGAGCTCGGCTTCGCGCGTCATCTTGACCGCGACGTCCGCCAGCTCCTTGATGATCGAGTCGACCTCGCGTCCGACATAGCCCACCTCGGTGAACTTGGTGGCCTCGACCTTCACGAACGGCGCCTGCGCCAGGCGTGCCAGCCGGCGCGCGATCTCGGTCTTGCCGACACCTGTCGGACCGATCATCAGGATGTTCTTGGGCGTAATCTCCTGCCGCAGCGACCCGCCGACCTGCATGCGGCGCCAGCGATTACGCAGCGCGATCGCGACCGCGCGTTTGGCCGCGCCCTGCCCGATGATGTGCTTGTCGAGCTCCTGTACGATGGCCTGCGGGGTCATGGCCGCAATTCCTCGATCACCAGATTGCGATTGGTATAGATGCAGATGTCGGCCGCGATGCCGAGCGAGCGCTCGACGATCGTGCGCGCATCGAGCTCGGTGTTCTCGGTGAGCGCGCGCGCCGCGGCCTGCGCGAACGGACCGCCCGAACCGATCGCAACCGCTTCGTACTCAGGCTCGATCACATCGCCGTTGCCCGAGATGATGAAGAGATTCAGCGGGTCACCCACCAGCAGCAGGGCCTCGAGCCGGCGCAGGTAGCGGTCGGCGCGCCAGTCCTTGGCGAGCTCGATGGCGGCGCGCGTCAGGTTGCCGTACTTCTCGAGCTTGCCCTCGAAGCGCTCAAACAAAGTAAAGGCATCGGCGGTGCCGCCGGCAAAGCCGGCCAGTACTTTGCCATTGGAAAGGCGCCGCACCTTGCGTGCGTTGCCTTTCATGACGGTGTTGCCGAGCGTGACCTGGCCGTCACCGCCGAGCGCAATGGTGCCGCCGCGGCGTACTGCCAGGATCGTGGTCGAATGGGGATCGAAATGCTCTTTCATGTGTGATGGCTCAGCCGCGGCGTCTGGCACGCGGATGAGTCTGCTCGTAAGTGCGGGCGAGATGCTGGAAATCAAGATGCGTATAGACCTGGGTAGTACTGATGTTGGCGTGCCCCAGAAGCTCCTGCACGGCGCGCAAATCACGACTGGATTCAAGCAGATGGGTCGCGAACGAATGGCGGAACAGGTGCGGATGCACACGCTGCGGCAGCCCCTGCGCGCGAGCGCGGGCCGCGACCCGCAGCTGCACCGCGCGCGGCGTCAGCGCACGGCCATTGCGGCCGACAAACAGCGTGTCGCAGTCCGGGTGGGCGAGCCCCGGACGTTCGGCCAGCCAGCCTTGCAGGGCCTGCACGGCCTTGCGGCCAATCGGCGCAATGCGCTCCCGGCTGCCCTTGCCGAGCACGCGCGCGTGGCCCGACTTGAGATCGAGATCCCTGATGGTGAGGCTGGTGAGCTCGGCGAGCCGCAGGCCGCCGGAATAGAACACTTCCATGAGCGCCAGGTCGCGGACCTCGAGCACATTGGCGGGCTTGAAGTCGAGCAACCGCGCCATCTGATCGACATCGAGCGTATGCGGCAGACGCTTGCCGGCTTTCGGGGACGGGACGTCGAGCGCCGGATTGCGCTTGAGCACGCTCTCGCGCTGCAGGAAGGTGAAGAATGCGCGCAATGCCGCGAGGCGGCGCTGGATGCTGCGGCCCTTGAGGCCGCGTGCGTGAGTGCGCGCGGCGAAGGTGCGCACGTGCTGGTGATCGAGCGCGTCCCAGCGCTCGATGCGCTGTTGCTCGCACCACTGCATCAGCGTCTGGAGATCGTGGCGATAGGCGGCCACGGTGTGCGGGGACAGACGACGTTCCGTCGCCAAGTGGCGTTCGAAGCGTTCGAGCCACTGCCGGGATTCGGCGTGCACGGCAATCGTGCCTGGTCGGGAGCCTAGTGCTTGGGTCTCGCGAGCGCGTCGCTGATCAGCTCGCCCATGCGCGACAGGAACTCGATGCTCATGCCGGGATGAAAGCGGTCCCGATCGACGCTGCCGAGCGCCAGCAGGCCCGGCACCGGGTCGCCCGACAGCGGAATCAGCGCCACCGAGCCGATATCGATGGCCTCGACGCCGAACAGAAATTCGCGCTGGCTGTCACGAATCTGGCCGCAGCGCGGCTTGGCCGCCGTGAACAGGCTTTCGAAGCTGCGGTAGTTGGCGTCCTCGGCCGACACGGTGCGCACGAAACGATCGGCGTCCGGCACCAGCGGCTCGGCGTTGATCGCGAGCACCAGCACGGCCTGAAAAGTGTCGAAGTCCTCGCGCAGGCTGGCTTCGATTTCGGTGATCGCATCGCCGCGGGTCGAGGTCTTGAGCAGGCGGCGTGTGAAGCGGTGAATCTTTTCCGCGAGCAGATTATTGGCGCGCGCCACCCGCACGAATTCGGCGAGTTTCTCTTCCTGTGATTCGCAATTTTCCCGCAGGACTTCG
The DNA here is from genome assembly GCA_036008365.1 of Steroidobacteraceae bacterium. Lineage (GTDB taxonomy): Bacteria > Pseudomonadota > Gammaproteobacteria > Steroidobacterales > Steroidobacteraceae > FEN-1191. The sequence continues at coordinate 3,345 of DASYNV010000159.1, forward strand.
ACCTGGCGCTCGATCAGCGACACGGTCGACGCATTGCGCGGGTGCTGCACGCGCATGCGTACCAGCAACTGCGGGTGACGTTCGAAGAAATCGACGTTCTGCTGCAGGTACTGCGCAACGGCCTGTTCCTCCGTGGTGGGTTCGGCCGCAAGGCCACGTACCTGATTGCTCGTCATCCGCTTCTCCCCTGTTTCACCCGCCGTCGGATCGCCTCAGACCTCCACGCGTCCTTCGAAGGACCGCTGCGCCGGGCCGGTGAGCCAAACCGACTGTCCCGGGCCGCCCCAGTGTACGCTCAACACGCCGCCCGGCACACGCACCTCGACGTCCTTGCCGAGCAACCCGAGATGGTGACCCACCACAGCCGCTGCGCAGGCACCCGTGCCGCAGGCGAGCGTCTCGCCGACGCCGCGCTCATAGACGCGCAGACGGATGTGGCTGGTGTCGAGCACCTGCATGAAACCGACGTTGACCTGCTTTGGAAAGTGCGCGTTCGATTGCAGTGCGCGGCCGATGCGTTCGACCGGCGCGTCCCCGACCGACTCGACATGCAGCACCGCGTGCGGGTTGCCGATCGAGACCGCGCCGATCTCGATCTGCTCGCCGCCGGCGCTCAGCGAGTAGCTGGCATTCTGCGCCGGCACGTCGAATGGCAGGCTCTTCGGATCGAAGTTCGGTACACCGAGATCGATCGACACCAGATCGCCGGCGAGTACGCGTGCGCGCATGAGACCGGCAACGCAGTCGATCGCGACGGTGTCGCCATTGAGGCGGCCGCGCCGGTGCAGCAGCGCGGCCACGCAGCGGGCGCCGTTGCCGCACTGCTCGACCTCGCCGCCGTCGGCATTGAAGATGCGATAGAAGGCGGCGGTGCCGTGGCGGCGCGGCGGCTGCAGCACCAGTGCCTGATCGAAGCCGACGCCGGTGTGGCGGTCGGACAGTGCGCGCCATTGGGCGGCCGTCGGCATCGGCGCCTCTGCGGGCAGATCGAACAGCATGAAGTCGTTGCCGAGCCCGTGCATCTTGGTGAACTCGATGCGCATGGGCAAAGCATAACTCACACGCGGCCGGTGCCGCGCAGGATCGCTTAAGGGGGAAGCGCTTAAGGGGGAAGCGCTTAAGCGGGAAGCGCTTAAGCGGGAAGCGGGTTTGCTAGCCGGTGCCGCAGGCGGATTGCATCGCCATGCGCAGATTCAGCCGCTGCTGGTCGGCTTCTTCATCCGTCAGATACTGGCGCTCGCCATCGGCGCCGGTGCGATAGATGCGGCGCGCCTGCACCGAGGCATCGTAGTCAGCCGTGGCCTTCTTGCACTGGTCGGCCCGAATCTGATCGACATCCTGCTGCACGGCCTTCTGCGCGTTCTGGCGGGTGATGTCGTCCTGCGCGGCCGCGTTGCTGCGGGCGACCGCCTGAGCGGGCGTCGGTGGCGAATTGCGCGCCGCCGGCTGCTGCGCGCTGTCGGATGCGCTGCTGGGCTTGGGAGCCGTGAAGGTACCCGTGTCGCCGCCGCGCTGCACATGCACTAGCTCGGCGCCGGGCGTCGGGGTATCGCTGTAATGCACCTGGCCCTGGGCGTCCACCGAGCGATAAACGTCGGCTCTGGCCGCGGCGAAGGCCAGCGACATAATCAAAGCGGCGATGGCTGCGTTGCGCATCGGAACGTCTCCCTCGGAGCCGTGAGTATCGGTCCTTACTGTAACGCCATGGGGTGACCGGCGTCACATTCGCCTATTCGATACTCTCGCCGTGCTGCGTGATATCCAATCCTTCGCGTTCCTCGTCGGGCGTCACGCGCAGACCGAGCATGAGGTCTACGAGCTTGAGGATCAGGAAGCTCATGATGAAGCCATAGATCAGCGTCGTGCCGACGCCCCAGAGCTGGATCAACACCGAGCCCTCGACGCCGCTGATGTCCTTGCTCACGAGGGCCCCGGTCAGCAGTGCGCCGACGATGCCGCCGATGCAGTGCACACCGAAGGCATCGAGCGAGTCGTCGTAGCCGAAAGCCTTCTTGACCGAGGTCGCACTGAAGTAGCAGATCACCCCGGCGGCCAGACCGATGAGCACGCCCGCGGAAGGATCGACGTAGCCGGAAGCCGGTGTGATCGCCACCAGACCCGCCACCGCGCCGGAGGCGATGCCGAGCACACTCGGTTTTCCCTTGCTAGCCCATTCAGTGAACATCCAGGCAAGGGCTGCCGAGGCCGTGGCGATCTGCGTGGCCGCGAAGGCCATGCCGGCGCGGCCGTCGGCGGCGACCGCAGAGCCGGCGTTGAATCCGAACCAGCCGACCCAGAGCAGCGAGGCGCCGATCACGGTGTAGGTGAGGTTATGCGGTGCCATCGACTCGCGCCCGAGTCCCTGCCTCTTGCCGAGCGCGATCGCGGAGGCAAGACCGGCGATGCCGGCATTGATATGCACCACCGTGCCGCCGGCGAAGTCGAGCACGCCCTTCTGCGCCAGCCAGCCCGAGGGCTCCCAGACCCAGTGGGCGATCGGGCAGTACACCAGCAGCAGCCACAGCCCCATGAACCAGAGCATGGCCGAGAATTTCATACGCTCGGCGAAGGAGCCGCAGATCAAGGCCGGCGTGATGATCGCGAAGGTCAGCTGGAACATGGCGTACACGCTCTCGGGGATCGTGGTGCCCAGATGCGAGACGCTCAGTTTCATGGCGTCATGCAGGTAGACCACCCCATGCATGAATGAATGGCTGAATCCGCCGAGAAATCGGGTCGTGCCCGGCGGCCCGGGCGTGAAGGCGAGCGAGTAGCCGACCACCCACCAGAGAATCGTCACCAGACAGGTGATCGCGAAGCTCTGCACGAGTGTCGCGAGCACGTTTTTCTTTCGCACCATGCCGGCGTAGAACAGCGCCAGTCCCGGCACGGTCATCATGAGCACCAGCGCCGATGAGCTCAGCATCCAGGCGGTGTCGCCGGCGCTGATCTTGTCGAAGCCGACGACGGTCGGCTCGGTCGGAGCCGCCGCGGCCGCCAGCGGTGTGGCGGCGGTCGCCATCGGCGTCTCCTGCGCCACGCTCGCAAGCGGGAGCATGAGCGCCGCGGCCAGCACGGCCAGCAAAAGCAACCCCGCGATCCGCGGGCCGATTCGAATCGCGCCGTTGTCGCAATCGTCTGCCGTCGAAGCTGCCATGGGGTTCCTCACGTCGCTGCTGAGCCGGTTTCGCCAGTGCGGATGCGGATGGCCTGCTCGAGTTCGCCGACCAGGATGCGTCCGTCGCCCACGCGACCGGTGCGAGAAATATTGGCGATCGCCTCGAGCATCGGCTCGACGATCGAGTCATCGACGGCAATCTCAACCTTGGCCCTGGGTCCGAATTGCGCCTCGTAAACTTCCGTGACAGTGACGCCCTGCACCCCGAGTTGGGCGATGGCCTGCCGCAACTCGTCCAGCTTGAAAGGCCGCACGACCGCGGTGATCATTTTCATGATGTGCATTTCGTAGTTATCGGACCTTGAACTCTGAAGGCCGCGGGTTCGTCGGCGCGAGTACTCTTAGGTTTGGCCGCCAATCGCGCTGCTGCCTTGGTGCAGAAAGCATGCCATGGAGAATGTTGCGCAAATCCCAGCCCTTGGTGGCGGAGCCGGGTCACCGGTGATTCAATTTGGGCGCGGTGCATTTTAGCGAT
>DASYNV010000160.1:0-4027 GCA_036008365.1 Steroidobacteraceae bacterium
GTTCCGCGCCGACGCCGGCGGCGCGAGTCTGGCGGGGCGTGACCGCATGATCGCAGCACTCCGGCGCCTGCAGCAGGCGCACGATCAGCCGCTGCCTGCACAGCTGCACGCGCTGGGAATTTCCGGGGGCGAAGGTGCGGGTTGGCAGCGGCTGTTCCTGAGCCATCCGCCGTTGGCCGAGCGCATCGCCGCGCTCCAGAGCCAAGCCTAGCGGCGGTGCATCCGATCGAGCGGATCAGACGATAGGGTATCGATGACCACACAGCTCTCCACAGCCGCGAGCCAGCCGACGCCCCCGGGGGGCGCCTGCTCCGTGCTGATCGGTGCGGTAGTGCGCTGGTTCGACAGCAGCCGTGGCTATGTGACCGCCGCGCGCGAGAACTTGCCCGATCGCATCGACTGGGCGCGGATCCTGCCGTTCGTGCTCATGCACGTGGTCTGTCTCGGGGTGTTCTGGGTCGGCGTCAGCCCGATCGCGCTGCTGGTGGCGTTGATTGCCTATCTGGTGCGCATGTTCGCCATCACCGGCTTCTACCACCGCTACTTTTCGCATCGCTCATTCAAGACCTCGCGCGCGGCCCAATTCGTCTTCGGTCTGCTCGGAGCCTCGGCGGTACAACGCGGACCGGTGTGGTGGGCGGCGCATCACCGTCACCACCATGCCAATTCCGATCAGGACGCGGATCTGCATTCACCGTCGCAGCACGGCTTTCTGCGCGCCCACATGGGCTGGTTCCTGACCGTGCGTGGCTTCGAACCCGATCTGCGCCTGGCGCGCGACTGGATGCGGTATCCCGAGCTGCGCTGGCTCGACCGCTTCGACATCCTGGTGCCCGTGGCACTGGCCACCGGCATGTTCCTGCTCGGCGGCATGCTCGCGCGCACCGCGCCGCACCTCAGGACCAGCAGCGCTCAGATACTGGTGTGGGGATTCTTCATCTCGACCGTGCTGTGCTGGCACGCAACCTACACGATCAATTCGCTGTCGCATCTGTTTGGCCGCCAGCGTTATCGCACTGGCGATAGCAGCCGCAACAACTGGCTGCTCGCGATCCTGACGCTCGGTGAGGGCTGGCACAACAATCACCACTACTATCCGAACGCCGCACGCCAGGGCTTCTACTGGTGGGAATACGATCTGACCTACTACTTGCTGAAGATCATGTCGTGGCTCGGATTGATCTGGGATCTCAAGGTCGTGCCGGCACCGGTGCGCGACAATTCATCGCGGCGGCTACGATGAGCGCTACCCCGGACATCGGCACGAACAGCAGCATCCGCGAGGCGCGGCCATCGCCGCTGCTGCGGCTGGCGCGCAGCGCACTGTGCGCCTCGCTCGAGCGCCTCGAGCACGGCGAGCTGCGCCTGATCGATGCCGAGGGCGACTATTGCTTCGGCCGCCGGAGCGACGACTGCGACTTGCGCGCCACGTTGTGCATCGCCGATCCGCGCTTTTACGCCGACACCGCCTTCGGCGGCAGCGTCGGTGCCGGCGAATCCTATATACGCGGTCTCTGGAGCTGCGATGACCTGACGGCGCTGGTGCGCATCATGGTGCGCAATCGCGAGGTACTGAACGGCCTCGAGGGCGGCCTGGCGCTGATCCGGCGCCCACTGTTCAAGCTGTTTCACCATCTTCATCGCAACAGCCGGCAGGGCAGCGCGCGCAACATCGCCGCGCACTATGATCTCGGCAACGATTTGTATCGGATGATGCTCGATGACACCATGGCGTATTCGTGCGGCATTTTCGAGCACGAAGGCAGCACACTGCGCGAAGCCTCCTGCGCCAAGTTCGATGCTGCCTGCCGCAAGCTGGCGCTGGCCCCGTCCGATCACCTGCTCGAGATCGGCACCGGCTGGGGTGGGCTCGCCATTCACGCCGCGCGCCACTACGGCTGCCGCGTCACGAGCACGACCATCTCCAGGGCGCAGCACGAGTACGCGCGCGAGCGCATTGTCGCGGCAGGACTCGCGGATCGCGTCACGCTGCTGCTGGAGGACTATCGGGAGCTGCGCGGACGGTTCGACAAACTGGCGTCGATCGAGATGATCGAAGCGGTCGGCGCAAAATACCTCGATGGTTATTTCCGCCGATGCAGTTCGCTGCTCGCGGCCGATGGCGCGATGCTGCTGCAGGCGATCACGATCCAGGATCAGCTCTACGAGGAAGCCCTGCGCTCGGTCGACTACATCCAGCGCTACATCTTCCCGGGCAGCTTCATCCCCTCGATCACGGCGCTGTCGAGCTCGATCCGGCGTGCCAGCGATCTCAAGATCTTTCATCTGGAAGACATCGGTCCGCACTACGCGCGCACGCTGGCCGCGTGGCGCCGCAATTTTTTCGACCATCTGCCGCAGGTACGCTCGCTCGGCTATCCCGACAGCTTCGTGCGGCTGTGGGAGTTCTACCTCTGCTACTGCGAAGGCGGCTTTGCGGAGCGGCAACTCGGCGACGTGCAGATGCTGCTGACCAAGCCGCATTGCCGCCTTTGACGAGCGCATTGCACGACGAGCTGCGCGCGCTGCTCGGTGCGGAGGCGGTGCTCACGCGACCCGAGGAGATCGAGCCGTTCGAGATCGATCACCGGAAACTCTACCGCGGCCGTGCGCTCGCGGTGCTACTGCCGCGCGACGTCGAGCAGGTGGCCGCGATCACGCGCTGGTGTAATGAGCGGCGTATCGGTCTCGTGCCCCAGGGCGGCAACACCGGCTACTGCGGCGCGGCGACGCCGGATGAATCCGGCCGCCAGCTGGTGCTGTCGCTGCGCCGGCTCAATCGGATCCGCGAGCTCGACGCCGCAAACTATTCAATGACGGTCGAAGCCGGCTGCGTGCTGGCGCAGATCCAGCAGGCCGCCGACGCGGCCGAGCGTTTCTTTCCGCTGAGCCTCGGCTCCGAAGGCAGCTGTCAGATCGGTGGCAACCTCGCGACCAACGCCGGTGGCCTCAACGTCGTGCGCTACGGCATGGCGCGTGACCTGGTGCTCGGCATCGAAGCGGTGCTCGCCGACGGCACCGTGCTGCCGGGCCTCAAGTCGCTGCGCAAGGACAACACCGGCTACGATCTCAAGTCGCTGCTGGTCGGCTCCGAAGGTACGCTCGCCGTCATCACGGCGGCAACGCTCAAGCTGTGGCCGAAGATGCGCCACAGCGCCACCGCTCTGCTCGGCCTGGACACACCCGCCGATGCGCTGGCGCTGCTCGGGCTGTTGCGCTCGGCGGCCGGTGAGTTCCTGAGTTCATTCGAGCTGATGCCACGCATCGCCATCGAGCTCGCGGTGCGCTACGTCGAAGGCGTGCGCGATCCGTTCGAGCGGCCCTACCCGTGGTACATCCTGTGCGAACTCACCTCCGGTGGCGCCGAGGGCCTCGACGCCCTGCTGCAGGAAACGCTGTCCGCGGCGATGGAGCGCTCGCTGTTGCTCGATGCCGTGCTGGCCAACAGCGAGCGCGTACGCGCAGGCTTCTGGCATCTGCGCGAACACGTCCCGGAAGCACAGCGGCGCGCCGGACCGAGTCTCAAACACGACATCTCGGTGCCGGTGGCATCGCTGCCCGATTTCATCAGCGAGGCGTCGCTTTGGGTACAGGAGCGGGTCCCGGAAGGAATCCTGGTGTGTTACGGGCATGCCGGCGACGGCAACCTGCACTTCAACGTCAACCAGATCGGCACCGCATCGAGCGAGGCCTTTCTGGCACACGAGCCGGTCATCCGCCGCGCCATCCATGATCTGGTCGCTCGCTATCACGGCAGCATCAGCGCGGAGCACGGCATCGGCCGTCTCAAGCGTGAGGAACTCCAGCGCTACGCGGCGCCGGCGGCGCTGGCGACGATGCGCGCGATCAAACATGCGCTCGATCCCAACGAGATCATGAATCCAGGCAAGCTGCTTTAGGAGGGGTACGGGAAGGAGTTGCGGGCACGGCGCGGCTTCAACCGCTTCGAAGCGCTCCTGCTGCGCCGATCCGCGGCTGCCTGGTCCGTGAGGTCCACTCCATTCTGGCCGTCATTGCCATTGCCGAA
>DASYNV010000161.1:0-5173 GCA_036008365.1 Steroidobacteraceae bacterium
TTGCCGATCCGGGCTACCGCCTGCTCGCGGCCGACTATTCGCAGATCGAGCTGCGCATCATGGCGCATCTCTCGGGCGATGAGAGTCTGCTGCGCGCGTTCGCCGACGATCGTGATATTCATCAGGCCACGGCAGCGGAAGTGTTCGGCGTGCCGATCGAGACGGTCTCGGGCGATCAGCGCCGCTCGGCCAAGGCCATCAACTTCGGCCTCATCTACGGCATGTCCGCCTTCGGGCTCGCGCGCCAGCTCGGAATTCCGCGCGGTGCCGCGCAGACCTATGTGGATCTCTATTTCGCACGCTATCCGGGCGTGCGGCGTTACATGGAACGCACGCGCGAGCAGGCACGGCGCGAAGGCTTCGTCGAGACCGTGTTCGGACGGCGCCTTTACCTTCCCGACATCCGCTCGCGCAATCGCCAGCTGCAGCAATATGCCGAGCGCGCCGCGATCAATGCGCCGATGCAGGGCACTGCGGCCGACATCATCAAGCGCGCGATGATCACCGTCGATGCCTGGTGCCAGAACTCACCGATCCCGACACGGCTGATCATGCAGGTGCACGATGAGCTCGTACTCGAGGTGCGCGAGGACGGCGTCGAGCCGGCGCGCACTGCGCTCGCCGCGCTGATGAGCGACGCCGCCTCGCTGGCGGTGCCGCTCAAGGTCGAGGTCGGCAGCGGATTGAACTGGGATCAGGCACACTGAGCCGCGAGTTGCGAATTGGTCAGGTGAGCTCCGCATGCCTATCGAACGTTTGTTTGCAGTTTCCTCCGCCGCGCTGGCCACGGCTGCGGCATTCTCGCTGCCGCTGCTGCTTCCGGCCGCGGCGCACGCCGATGACATCGGGGTTTACCTGGGTGGCGCGATTGGAGCGACGCAGCAGAACTACGACGTCGAGGTATTCGACGCCCACGGCAGTCAGACCGGCTACAAGTTCGCGCTCGGCATTCGCCCGATCCCGATCGTGGCGGCTGAAGTCAGCTACATCGATTTCGGCCGGGCCTTCGGCGGCATCAATTACGCCGATACCAATGCCGCTGGCGTATTCGCACTCGGCTTCCTGCCGATCCCACTGATCGACCTCTACGGCAAGGTCGGGCTGGCCGAGTGGCGCACGAGCGCCCAGTCGCCGTTTTTCGGGTTCCATCGCACGGGCGCCAACGTCGCCTACGGCGCCGGTGCGGGCACGCAGTGGGGCCGGTTTGGAGCCCGCATCGAGTATGAACGCTACGAGGTTTCGCACTCGAACGACATGGGCATGGCCTCCTTCGGGCTGACCTGGACGTTTCTGTAGCGTCGAAACGACAGACTCGTGATCAAGCCCTTGAATCAGCTCAAGAAAAATTAACAAAATTTCAGGTGCGCTGTGAGAACTTTATGGCGCATCGTGCGCTCTTAACTACTGAGTGCGTTGCACTCCCCGCTTCCCTCCCTAGGCGGGTAGAGCTCGGTGCGTAGAGACCCGCATCGTGCTTGGACTGGCCCCGGCAGCTACTCCCCAGTACTGCCGGGGCTTTCTTTTTTCCCTAGCCATTCATCGAGTCGCGCCCGCGCCTCGAGCAGCCCTGCGCCCGAGTGCGCCGAGAACAGTTGCACGCTGCCGCGACTCTCGAGCGCCGGTGTCGTCTCGCGCAGCAGGCGCAGTCCTTCCGCGCGCGTGAGCTGATCGCTCTTGGAGAGGAGCATGTGCACGGGCTGTCCGATGCTCTGGGCCCAGTCCATGAGCTGCTGGTCGCCTGCCATGATGCCGCGACGGGCATCCACGATCAGCAGCAGCCCCCGCAGCGACCGGCGTGGCGCGAGCTGCTCGATCAACTCCGCCCAACCGGCGCGCTCGGCGCGCGGACCCGCGGCATAGCCGTAACCTGGCAGGTCGATCAGCCGCGCCAACGGCGCGATCTCAAAGAAATTCAGCAGCCGCGTACGTCCCGGTGTCTTGCTGGTGCGCGCGAGACTGCGCCTGCCGAGGATGGCATTGATGGCGCTCGATTTGCCAGCATTGGAACGGCCGACGATCGCCACCTCCGCGCCACTGTCGTGCGGAAACTGCGCCGCCGCGGCGGCACTGATCATGAACCGCGCGTTGGGATAGACGCTCACGCAAGAGGTACGCTGAGGAGGGCCCTGGCCGGCTGCTAGTGTACAATTCTTTGAATCCGTGGGAGCTGATCGCATGAAGTCGATGACGCGCTGGATGTTTGCGGGTCTGGGTCTGTTAAGCGCGCCGCTGGTATTCGCCGTAGGGTCGCCGGAGGCCGGCGCGACCAAGGCTGCCACCTGCACCGCCTGCCATGGCCCGAACGGCAACAGCGTCACGCCGCTCTATCCGACGCTGGCAGGTCAGAACGCCGCCTACCTGGCAGAACAGCTCAAGGACTTCAAGACCAACTCCCGCATCAACAGCGCCGGCGTGATGATGGGCATGGCGCAGACGCTCGACGAGCAGGGCATGGAGGACGTAGCGGCCTACTTTTCGACGCAGACGCCCGCAGGTCTCGAGGCCGATCCCTCGTACTGGCGGGCCGGACAGCAGCTCTATCGCGGCGGCAATTCTGCGCGTGGTATTCCGGCCTGCATGGCCTGCCACGGCCCGTCGGGGCGCGGCAATCCGGCAGCGGGTTACCCGGCGCTGCGCGCCCAGCACGCGGAATACGTCGTCAAGCAGCTCGCTGACTATGCCGCCGGCAAGCGCTATTCGAATAACGACAAGGGCGACAGCAGCGGCGGTCCCAACTCCGTCATCATGAGCACCATTGCGCAGCGGCTGTCGCAGGAGGACATGAGAAATCTTGCCTCGTACGCGCAGGGCCTGCGCTGAGACGTGATCAAGCATTCCCTCGCGCTGCTGCTGCTGCTGGCCGCAAGCCTCTCGGCATGCGCGCGCGAAACTAATACCACGGCCGCGAATACCGGCCCGAATTCGAGCGCCGCCGCAGCCCCGAGCGCTGCGGTGCCCGCAGTGCCTGGCACCGTGGATCTGGCCGCCGCCGCAGCCACTCAACAGGAAGGCCGGGACCTCGCCGTGACCAAGGACGACACCGGCGAGTCGCAACTCGAACGCATCGCGGCACTGCCCCCAGAGGGTCAGCTGCCGCCGGGCAAGTGGACGGCGGGCACCCACTACAAAGTGGTCTCGCCGGCGCAGCCGACCAATGTGGCGCCGGGCAAGGTCGAGGTCATGGAATTCTTCTGGTACGGCTGCCCGCACTGTTTTGCGCTGGAGAATTCGATTGAGGGCTGGCTCAAGAACAAGGCCAACTACATCGAATTCGTGCGCGTGCCGGCGACCTGGGGCGAGGTTCATCGTGCCCATGCGCGCCTCTTCTATACGCTCAAGGCGCTCGGCAGGATCGATGCGCTGCAAGCCAAGGTGTTCGATGACATTCACGTCGATCACCAGCCGCTGTTCGCGCCGGGCGATCCGCTACAGACGCAGCGCGAGCAGCTGCAGTTCGCCGAGGACAACGGCATCAGCGAAGCTGATTTCATGAAGGCCTATAACGCCTTCGCGGTGCAGACCGGGCTGTCCGAAGCCGACGATCTGGGCCGCCGCTATCGCATCGACGCGGTGCCGACCTTCGTGATCGCGGGCAAGTACGAGACGGACCTGTCGATGGCTGTCGGCGAAAGCAATTTATTCCAACTTATCAATGAGTTAGCCGCCAACGAGAAGCACCACTAAGGCGTTTGCGGTAACCTTTCGCGCCTTGCGGCGCCCGTAGCTCAGATGGATAGAGTGGCAGCCTCCGAAGCTGCAGGTCGTGGGTTCGAATCCCGCCGGGCGCGCCAATTTGACGACCATGAAACGCTCGAATTCAACCGCAACAGTGGGAGTGCGTGCGACCGCCAGCTCCGCGATTCTGCCTACCACACGCAGCGCGGCACCTAAGGAGTCCCAACGCATGACTACGCTCACCACCAACGACGATCGCTGGACCGCGGTGCGGCAGCGACAGGCACGTGCCGATGGCGTCTTCTACTACGCCGTCCGCACCACTGGTGTGTACTGCCGTCCGTCCTGTGGCGCACGCATACCGAAGCGCGAGAACGTGCGCTTCTTCGAAGACACGGCGGCGGCCGAGCGCGCCGGCTTCCGCGCCTGCAAGCGCTGCAAGCCGGATGCGACGGCTCCTGCGGAGCGTCAGGCAGCCCTGGTGGCGCAGGCCTGTCGCAGCATCGAGCAGGCCGAAGAACTGCCGCGGCTCGCGCAGCTTGCCGAGGCCGCGGGCCTGAGCCGGTTTCATTTTCATCGGTTGTTCAAGCGCGTGACCGGCCTGGCGCCCAAGGCATACGCCGCAGCCGTGCGCGCGCAGCGCGTGCGCGAACGCCTGAGCGCGAGCGGCAGCGTCACCTCAGCGATCTACGATGCCGGCTTCAGCTCGAACGGCCGCTTCTACGCGCAGAGCGATGCCGCGCTCGGCATGATGCCGAGCAGGTATCGCGCGGGCGGCATCGGCGCCCAGATCCGGTTCGCGATTGCACAGTGCTCGCTCGGCTCGATCCTCGTGGCAGCGACCGAACGCGGCGTGTGCGCGATCACGCTGGGCGATGACCCCGACGCACTGCTGCGCGACCTGCAGGACCGCTTTCCGCGTGCGCAGTTGCGCGGCGGCGATGCCGAATTCGAGCGCACGGTCGCGACCGTGATTGGATTCGTCGAATCTCCGGCGGTGGGCTTCGATCTGCCACTCGATCTGCAGGGCACGAGCTTCCAGTTGCGCGTCTGGCACGCACTGCGCGCCGTTCCCGCGGGACAGACCGTGACCTATGGGGAGATCGCGCGACGTCTGGGGATCCCGCACGCGAGCCGCGCGGTCGGTGGCGCGATCGCGGCCAATCCGGTCGCGGTCGCAGTGCCATGCCATCGTGTGATCCGAAGCGACGGTCATATCTCGGGCTATCACTGGGGCGTCGCACGCAAGCGCGCGCTGCTGGCACGCGAGGGCCGGGCGGCATGAACGCGAACGCGTCCGTCCAAGTCGCCGCCCGGCCCGCGCGTGCAGCGGCCGCGACCGCGGCACCGCACGCCGCGCGCCTGGCCGCGCTCGATTGGGCGCAGCTTGGGCGTGAGCTCGACAGCGCGGGCGCCGCGCTGCTGCCGGCACTGCTGAGCAGCCCGCAGTGCCTACAGCTGCGTGACAGCTATGCGCGCGAGGAACTGTTCCGCAGCC
>DASYNV010000162.1:0-1918 GCA_036008365.1 Steroidobacteraceae bacterium
GCCGGCTGCAGCGCGCCAGCATGGATTTCTCGACCACCTCGTTCCTGAAGGAGATCAGCCGCGCGCGCACCTTCGGTTTCATGCGCGATCTCGAGACGCTGCGCGCGCACAACCTCGCACTCGGCGGTACGCTGGAAAACGCCATCGTGCTCGACGATGTTGGAGTCGTGAACGAGGATGGGCTGCGGTACGAGGATGAGTTCGTCAAACACAAGATTCTCGATGCGATCGGCGATCTGTACCTGCTCGGACACAGCCTGATCGGCGAGTTCAGTGGACATAAGTCGGGTCACGGCCTGAATAATGCGCTGCTGCGGGCACTGCTCAGGGACCGCGATGCGTGGGAGGACGTGGAATTCGAGCGGCCCGAGCAGGCTCCGATCTCCTATGTGCACGCGTCCTCGAGTCAGCTGACACCGCCGACTGCACTCGCGTCCTAGGACGCTTACCTGGCTAAGCCGTCGAGACGCGCACGCGTGTGCGCTGCACTGCAGCATCGTGCGCGCAGATCTCGTTCTGCAGTGCCGCGAGCGCATAGCGCAGGCGCGCGCTCCATGCCGGCGAATCGGCCAGCACCACCAGCTCGATCTGGCGCGATGCCGGGCTCAGCGGCTTTGGGATCACGTTCACCACATGCGGCGCGAGTTCGGCAGGCAGTTGTTCGCGCAACCAATCGCTCCAGGCCTGCTGCTCGGGGATCCGAGACGCAAGTCCCGTCAGCGTGGGCCGACGCTGCAATAAGTCACTTACCGACGCCGGGGCTTGACGGAATCCGGCCTTGGCAGAGCGAATACGTGCTCGAGTCTTCTTGTCAGCGTTAGGCGACTTGGGCATAGTCAATGTGCACCGATCGAGGGCATAGCCCCACGGGCAGCAAAGGCAGGGAATGAAGCCTTCAAGGCCAAGGCTTCGAACCCAAGGCGTAATGCACTTGCACTGCGGGACGCGCGTCTGCATCGCGGATGCGATGGTGAGCGTGCCACAGCGGCAATTGGGCGTCTTTTGGGTGGGGCTGGAGCGATCATATGAATGTCATTTTCTTTTCGCACCGCAACGGTAAAGCCCGCCAGTTCAATCTATCGCATCCGCTGACTCTTTCCGTCATCAGCATTCTCGGCCTCGCTTTTCTCATCAGCACTTTCATCGCCGGATTGACCCTTGGCCAGCACAGCATGGCGCGCATGGCGCTGCTCAGTCCGACCGCGGCGCTGAAAGCCGAGCAACAGCAGATCGTCGCGCTGCGCGCGCAGGTGCAGGACCGGATCGATGCGCTGGCGATGCGCCTCGGAACCATCAACGCCAGCATCATTCGCCTCAATGCGCTGGGCAAGCAGCTCACGCAGATGGCCAACATCAACAGTCGCGAATTCGATTTCGACCATGATCCGCCGCAGGGTGGCTCGGACTCGGACGGCGTCGGGCGCGGTGTCCGGGCGGCCGATGTCACCGCCATGATCGATGATTTGAGCCGCCAGATCGACTCGCGCAGCGCGCAGTTTTCCTCGCTCGAGAGCGTCATCATCGGTCGGCAGCTTTCGGCCCAGGTCAAGCCTTCGGGCCGGCCGGTGCGCGAGGGGTATATTTCCTCCTACTTCGGTGAGCGCATGGATCCCTTCAACGGCGAGGAGGCCATGCACAAGGGCGTGGACTTCGCGACCGATGCCGGCGCCGACGTGCTCGCGGTGGCCGAAGGAGTGGTCACCTGGTCCGGGCCGCGCGAGGGCTACGGCAATCTGATCGAGATCAATCACGGCAACGGCTACACCACGCGCTACGCACACAATGCCCAGACGCTCGTGACGGTCGGCGACACCGTGCAGCGTGGCCAGGCCGTGGCGGTGGTCGGCTCGACCGGACGCTCGACCGGCCCGCACGTACATTTCGAAGTGCTCCGGAACGGCGCCCAGATCGATCCGAT
>DASYNV010000163.1:0-2729 GCA_036008365.1 Steroidobacteraceae bacterium
GATCCAGCCGGGTGTGCCGCTGCAGACATTTCAGCGCCGTGTCGGCCTGATCGCACCGGAGCTGCAGGCCATCTGCCCGCGCCACGAAGCAGTCGCCGATGTCGTTGCCTCCGGCCTGCATGCCAGCGTCGGCCTCAATCAAAGCATGCGCGCCGATGAACGGCGTCGCGTGCAGCGCGCATTGCAGCGCGTGACCGGCTCTGCATTGATAGGGCGGACGCTGCGAACGCTGTCGTACGGACAGCTGCGGCGCGTGCTGTTCGCGCGTGCGCTGGTCGGTGAGCCTGATATTCTGCTGCTCGATGAGCCCTATGCCGGCCTCGATGCGCGCACCCGCGCGGCGTTGCGCGCGCTGGTCGAGCAAGCGAGTGCAGCCGGAGCGACCACGGTGATGACCACGCACCACCTCGATGATTGGCCGGCGCGCACTTCGCATGAGCTCGAAATCGCGGGCGGCCGCGCGCGCTACCGCGGCCCGGTGCGACGCTCATGAGTCGTCGGATCGCTCTGATCGTCTGCGGTGCGCTGCTGCTGGTTGCAGCCGGGTTCTGGATGTCGACGCACCGTCAGCCACAGTCGCCGCGCGACCTGATTGGCGGTGGCGATGGCGGCGGACTGCCGCGCGCGAATCCGCTCGATGAACGCATCGATGACGCGGCACTGGAACGCGCCGTGCAGGATCCCTCGGCCCAGGGGCTGCAGGCCTTCCTGGTCATGCGCGAAGGTCATATCGTGTTCGAGCGCTACGGCGCGGGTCTGTCGGCCGAGTCGATGATCGATGGCGGCGCGTTCGCGCAGGCGCTGCTGGCACTCGCCGTGGGTGTGGCGGTAAATGACGGCACGCTGCCGCCGGCGGCGGTCCAAGGCTTCGACCCGAACATGCTACGCGCCGCAATCGAGACCGGAACGCAGCAGCCGTACGCGCTCTATCTGTCGCGCAAGCTGTGGAGCCGGCTCAATGCCGATCCGGCCTGGATCGCGCGCCCTGCCGGCGCCGCGGCAGTCCCGGCCGATTGCTGTCTGCATGCGCGCGTGCTCGATTGGATGCGCGTCGCGAGTCTGCTCGCTGACAACGGCCGATTCGAGGGCAAGCAGCTGATTCCGGCCGGGTGGGTGCAGCGCATGCAGCGGCCCGTGTCGCTCGATGCCGTGCGCGGCTTCGGCGTCGAGCTGGCCGCGGCCGCGCACGGCGCCGAGCCGTTCGCGACGCGCGACCTATTCTTCCTGCGCGGACCGCAGAACTGGCGGCTGTGGTTGATCCCGCCGCTCAAGCTCGCAGTGCTGTTCGGCGCGGCGGCATCGTCGGCGACCTGGGACGAGACGCGTCTGCCGAACCTCGTGATTCGCGCAGTCAGCGACCGCCCGTCCGAGCCCGGTAACGCCACCGATCTACAGCGGTTGGTGCCCGGTCACTGAATTGCGCACCCTGTTCATCGTCTGTGTGATCGACGTGCTGGGGTTCGGCATCCTGATTCCGTTGATCCCGTACATGGCGACGCGCTTCGGTGCCTCGCCGGCGCTGATCACACCGATTCTGGGCGTGTATTCGTTGTTTCAGCTGATCGGCGCACCGATCTGGGGTTCGCTCAGTGATCGCTACGGGCGCCGACCGATTCTGATCACGAGCATGCTGGGAGCGGCGGCCTCGTACCTGCTGCTGGCCTCGGCGGACAGCGTCGCGGCCCTGTTCCTGGCCCGCTCTCTCGCCGGCTTCATGGCCGGCAACATCGCAGCGGCAATGGCTTATGCCTCCGACATCAGTGCCCCGGCGCATCGAGCCCGTAGTCTCGGCATGGTCGGCGCGGCCATCGGCATCGGCTTCATGTTGGGTCCCGCCATCGGCGGTGCGCTCGCGGGTGAGCAATTGCAAAGCGCGGATTTCACGCTGCCGGCGCTGATCTCGACCGGCCTGAGTCTGGTGGCCGCACTGCTGGTGCTGTATCGGTTGCCGGAGAGTCGTCAGCAAAGGCAGCCCTCGCCGGCCGACGCTGCACCGAGCTCGCGACTGGCGCTGCTACGTGCGCGGCCGGTGCTGCGCTGGCTCACGCTCGGCGCCATGCTCGTAACCTTTTCGCAATCGACGCTCGATTCGACCTTTGCCATCTGGGCCATGCATCGGTATCAGGTCGGCCCGCGCACCGTCGGCATCGCCATGCTGGCGCTCGCGGTGTTCGCGGTGGGCATGCAGACCGCGGGTGTGCGGCAATTGGTGCCGCGTCTGGGTGAGTTCCGACTCGCCTGTCTCGGTATCGGTTGCTGGGTGTGCGGCATGTTCGCGGTGGCCGCGTCGGGCAGTCTGCTGCTGGTGCTCCCTGGCCTGGTGCTGTGCGGATTGGGCGCCGGATCGTTCACGCCCGGCGGTGCCGCGCTGGCCTCGCATCAGGCGGACGCGCATAACCGCGGAACGGTGCTCGGCACCTACCAGCTCGGCACGTCACTGGCACGAGTACTCGCACCGTTCATGTCCGGTGCGGTGTTCGAGCACTTCGGCCTGAGTGCGCCCTATCTGCTCGGCGGCGTAGTGACGCTGCAGGCAGGCTGGTGCATGCTGGCGGCAGGGCGAGCGCTGACATCCGGAACCAGATCATCATGAATGCAGGCATCTACGCGCTGGGCGAGCGGCGTCTTCAGACCGAGGGAGACAATTATTATGTCGCGCCGGGTGCCCGGTTGATCGGTGCGGTGATCCTGCGCGCTGGCGCCAGCATCTGGTTCAACAGCGTGCTGCG
>DASYNV010000164.1:0-2303 GCA_036008365.1 Steroidobacteraceae bacterium
GGTGACGTCGGCGAATTTCTTCCCGGTGCTGAGGGCGACGCCGCTGCTGGGACGCGTCTACAGCGAAAACGAGACGCAGCGTGGCCAGGACGCGGAGGCGGTGCTGAGCTACGGGCTGTGGCAGCGGCAGTTTGCAGGCGACGCGAGCGTGCTGGGTCGGACGATCGAGCTGGACCGGCGCAAGTACACGATTGTGGGCGTGATGCCGAAGTCGATGCAGTACCCGTCGCTGGCCGATGTGTATTTGCCATTTGCGCCGGCCGCTGAGCAGCTTTCGGACCGCAAGGCGCACAACTACCTGGTGACGGGGCGCCTCCGCGACGGCGTCACGGTGAAACAGGCGCAGGCGGAGATGACGACCATTGCCGAGCACATGGCCGCGGCGTATCCGGCGACGAACGCGGGATGGTCCGTTCATGTAGAGACGCTGCTCGAAGGAATCAACGGACCGTATACGCCGCTCTACTACAAGATGCTCATGGGCGCCACGCTGTTTGTGCTGCTCGTGATGTGCGCGAATATCGCGAATCTGCAACTGGCGCGCGGAATCGCGCTGCGGCCGGAGATTGCCATGCGCACTGCGCTGGGCGCCAGGCGAATGCGGATTGTGCGGCAACTGCTGACCGAAAATATCCTGCTGAGCGCGCTGGGCACAGCGGGCGGAATTCTGGTTGCGCAGCTTTACAGCCACTACCTGATGGCGAGCATGCCGGAGCGGGTAGCGCGGTACATGTCGGGTTGGTCGAACACGGAGCTAAACAGGCGG
Organism: Steroidobacteraceae bacterium; assembly: GCA_036008365.1. GTDB lineage: Bacteria > Pseudomonadota > Gammaproteobacteria > Steroidobacterales > Steroidobacteraceae > FEN-1191. The sequence continues at coordinate 767 of DASYNV010000164.1, forward strand.
GCGATTGCGTTTTCAATCTTGCTGGCCTGCGGCGCAGGGCTGGCGGCGGGGATGGCTCCGGCGCTCGAAGCGCTGCGGGTGAACCTGGTGGAGCAGTTGAAGGCAGGTTCGCGGTCGGCGATTGGTTCAGGGCGCGCGCATCGGCTGAGAAACATATTTGCAGTGGCGCAGATTTCGCTGGCAGTCGCGCTGGTGATTGGCGCGGCGCTGATGACGAAAGGAATGACCGCGTATCTGCACGCGGCCGATCAGTACGAACCGAACCGGATGCTGACGTTCCATGTCGACCTTCCCTTGGTGCGCTACGACACGCCCCAGAAGCAGGCTGCTTGGTATGCCGGCAGTCTTGCGAAGCTGCGCTCGATCCCCGGCGTGACGCACGCCGAGCTGACGACGGCGCTGCCTTACAACGAAATCGGCTGGGTGCAGGACATGACGATCGAGAACCGGCCGGTGGCTCCGGGGAAGTTTCAGGGAGCACTGCGGCTGCCGGTGAGCGAGGGGTACTTTGCCGAGCTGAAGATTCCGATTGTGGACGGTCGTGGATTCAATGGAGGCGATTCCTTCACCACGAAGCCGGTTGCGGTGGTGAGCCAGCGGTTTGCCCAGCAGTATTTTCCCGGTCAGAATCCGATCGGCCGTCGCGTCCGGATGGGCGGGAAGGACAGTCACGATCCGTGGCTCGAGATTGTGGGCGTGGCGAAGGAGACGAGCTACTCGCTGTGGGACTCGACGCAGTATGCGGCAGTCTACATGGACTCGATGCAGGTCCCGCCCACTGGAACCCTGTACGCCGTGACGACGACCGGCGATCCGCTGGCTCTCGCGCCGGCGGCGCGCAAGGCGCTGGCGAGCCTGGACCCGGAACTGCCGCTGAACACGGTGGAGACCTACGCCCAACGGCAGAACGACAACCTGACCGGGCTGATTCATGCGTCGGGACTGCTGGCGCTCGACGGGCTGATTGCGCTGCTGCTTGCGGCGATCGGGATTTTTGGCGTGATGGCCAACATGGTGGGCGAGCGGACGCGCGAGATCGGCGTGCGGTTGGCCCTGGGAGCGAGTTACCAGGATGTGCTGCGGATGGTGATGCGCCGGGCCACGGTACTGGCTGGAGTGGGGCTGGGAACGGGGTTGGTGATGGCGTTTATGCTCGCGCGGCTGGTGGCAAACCTGCTGCGCGGTGTGCGGCCGGACGATCCTGCGGTGTACGCGTCGATTGGGTGCGCAATTGCGGCGATCACGCTGTTCGCGAGCTGGATTCCGGCGCGACGGGCGGCCCGTGTTGATCCGATGATCGCGCTCAGGGACGAGTAGCAAAGCCGATCGGTCCGGCGGACCCTTGAGGTGAGCGGCGCGGTATCACTGCGGGGGAAGAGATGCGTCGACATGGAGATCCATAACATAGATCACCAGTTGTCTCCGATTTTGCGCCTTGATCTATGAGCCTTGGACCCTAAAATAGCCTAACAGTTTCGGGGACGAAGAGTTTCTGACGAAACTCCAGGACAGGCAGAACCTAACCCATCTCGGCGCG
>DASYNV010000165.1:0-6116 GCA_036008365.1 Steroidobacteraceae bacterium
CCAGTCCCGCCGCCAGCTTCATCCTGGCGTTTCGTGCCCTGCCGCTGGTGCTCGTGATCGGCGCACTCGCCTCGCTGCTGTTCTACTGGGGCGTCCTGCAGCGCCTGGTAAAGGGCTTTGCGTGGCTGCTGCGCCGCTCGATGGGTGTGGGCGGTGCGCTCGGACTCGGAGCGGCGGTGCATATCTTCGTCGGCATGATCGAGGCACCACTGCTGGTACGCCCCTACCTGGCGAAGATGAGCCGCGGCGAGCTGTTCGCGCTCATGACCTGCGGCATGGCAGGCATCGCCGGCACCATGATGGTGATCTACGCCACGATCTTAGGTCCGGTCATTCCGAACGCGCTCGGCTTCATCCTGATCGCTTCGGTGATCAGCACACCGGCAGCGCTGGCCGTGGCGGCGATCATGATCCCGTTCGATGCGGCGGATGAGCCGGCGGATTTTGTCACCGACGATCCCGCCACTGGCGCCATGGACGCCATCGTGCGCGGAACCGCTGCCGGACTGCAGCTGCTGCTGAACATCATCGCCATGCTCGTGGTGCTGGTGGCCCTGACATCGCTGGTAAACCTGACATTGGGACTGTTGCCTGCGTGGCAAGGCGAACCCGTGACGCTGCAGCGCCTGCTCGGACTGGTGTTCGCACCGCTCATGTGGCTCATCGGATTGCCGTGGCCCGACGCGCAGGTGGCAGGTCCGCTGATGGGAACCAAGACCGTACTCAACGAACTCGTGGCCTATCTGAATCTGGCGCAACTGCCGGCTGGGACGTTGAGTCCGCGCTCGCAGCTCATGTTGAGCGCGGCATTGTGCGGCTTTGCGAACCTGGGCAGCGTCGGCATCATCATTGGCGGCATCGGTGCGATGATTCCCGAGCGACGATCCGAAGTGGCCGCACTCGGTCTGCGCTCACTGGCCTCGGGTACCGCCGCCACCTGCATGAGCGCGGCGGTGGTGGGCATCCTGACCTGATATAAATGCAGATCTCGGGGAGAAATCGCGGAGGTAGATCGGACCCCGAGTCCTCTGCCGTGCGCTTTCTCGCTCGCGTCCGCCGCCGCCCGTAACGCGGCAAGATCCTCGCGGAGACTGCGCTCAGAGCGCGGCGATGCGCGTCAAGCCGCCCAGGTAGGGCGCCAGTACGGCCGGCACGCTGACGCTGCCATCCTCGTTCTGATAGTTCTCGATCACCGCAATCAACGCGCGACCCAGCGCCACGCCCGAGCCATTGAGCGTATGCACGGGCTCGGGCTTGCCGGTATCGGCATTGCGCCAGCGCGCCTGCATGCGCCGCGCCTGGAACGCTTCACAATTGCTGCAGGAGGAGATCTCGCGGTACTTGCCCTGCGACGGCAGCCAGACTTCGAGATCGTAGGTCTTGGCGCTGGCAAAGCCCACATCGCCGCCGCAGAGCGCGACCGTGCGATACGGCAGCTCGAGGCGCTTGAGCACCTGCTCGGCGTGACCGCGCAGCGCTTCGAGGGCTTCATAGGAATTGGCCGGCCGCACGATCTGCACCAGCTCCACCTTCTCGAATTGATGCTGCCGGATCATGCCGCGTGTATCGCGGCCGGCGGAACCGGCCTCGGAGCGAAAGCACGGCGTATGCGCCACGAACTTCAACGGCAACGCGCTCGACTCGATGATCTGCTCACGCACCAGGTTGGTCAGCGGCACTTCCGCGGTCGGGATCAGATAGAACGGCGGCTCGCCGCGCACTGCGAACAGATCCTGTTCGAATTTCGGCAGCTGGCCGGTACCGATCAGCGCCTGCGCGCCCACCAGGTACGGCGCGTAGATCTCGGTATAACCATGCTCCCGTGTGTGCAGATCGAGCATGAACTGCGCCAGCGCGCGCTGCAGCCGCGCCAGGGGCCCGCGCATGACGACGAAGCGCGCACCCGAGATGCGCCCGGCGGCCTCGAAATCCAACTGCCCCAGCATCTCGCCGACCGCGACGTGATCGCGCGGCTCAAACGCGAAGCGGCGCGGCTCGCCGTGACGCGCCACTTCGAGATTGGCACTCTCATCAGCACCCAGCGGCACGGATTCGTGCAACAGGTTCGGCAGATCGAGCTGCCAGCGCTCGAGCGCGGACTGCACCTGCGTGAGCTCCGCATCGGCGAGACTCAGCTGGCGCGCCAGCTCCTCGCCGGTCTGCATCAGCGGCGCGATGTCCTCACCGCGGCCGCGCGCCTGGCCGACCGCCTTGGCGTGGCTGTTCCGGGCCGCGCGCAACCGGTCGCTCTCGATCTGCCAGCTCTTGCGGCGTTCCTCGAGCTGCTGCAGCGCTTCGACATCGAGGCGGTAGCCGCGACGCGCGAGGTTGCGCGCAACCTCATCGGGCGCCGAACGCAGTAGTTTCGGATCAATCATGCCTTCTCGTCGCTGTGGTCGCCGCCGGCGGCGCTGGCAGCCGCGGGAGTTCGGGCGCGCAACCGCTCGAGCGCTTCGCCGATACGCTGCTCGAGTCCGCGCGGCGCCGGATGATAATAACGCCGGTCTGGCATGTCGTCGGGAAAGTAGCGCTCGCCGGCGGCAAAGGCCTCGGGCTCGTCGTGCGCGTAGCGATAGCCGCTACCGTAGCCAAGCTCCTTCATGAGCCGCGTCGGCGCATTGCGCAGGCGCAGCGGCACCTCGAGCGAACCGAAATTCTCCACATCCTCCCGCGCCTCGCCCCAGGCGAGATAGAGCGCGTTGCTCTTGGCAGCCACTGCGAGATAAACCACGGCCTCGGCCAGCGCCAGCTCGCCCTCGGGGCTGCCCAGGCGTTCGTAGCTTTGCCAGGCTTCCAGCGCGATCTGCAGCGCGCGCGGATCGGCGAGGCCAATATCCTCGCTCGCCATGCGCGTGATGCGGCGGGCCAGAAAGTGCGGATCGCAGCCGCCGTCGAGCATGCGCGCCAGCCAGTACAGCGCCGCATCCGGGTCGGTACCGCGAACCGCCTTGTGCAGCGCTGAGATCTGATCGTAGAACTGCTCGCCACCCTTGTCGAAGCGGCGGCGGCCGCTGCTCGCCACTTCCTGCGCGATCTGCTGCGAAAGCACCCCGCCACCGCCCGAGACGGCCAGGCCCGCGGCCAGTTCGAGCATGTTGAGCGCGCGGCGCGCATCGCCATCGCCGGCGCGAGCAATGAGCTCCAGCGCCGGTTCTTCCACCGTCAATGGCGTGGCACCCAGGCCGCGCTCCTTGTCCGCGAGCGCGGTGCGCAGCAGCGACTGCAGCTCTTCGGGCGCAAGCGGCTTCAGCACGTACACGCGCGCGCGCGACAGCAACGCGCCGACGATTTCGAACGACGGGTTCTCCGTGGTCGCACCGATGAAGGTCAGCGTGCCATCCTCGACGTGCGGCAGAAACGCATCCTGCTGCGCCTTGTTGAAGCGATGCACCTCGTCGAGAAACAGCACGGTTGAAGTACCGCCGGCCGCTGCCTGGCGCGCCTGCTCGACAGCCTCGCGTACGTCCTTGATGCCGGCCTGCACCGCCGAGAGCGCGATGAGCTGCGAGCGCGAGCGCTGCGCAATCAGGCGCGCGAGCGTGGTCTTGCCGGTACCGGGTGGTCCCCAGAGGATCATCGAGTGCGGCTGACCCGCGGCGATCGCCTCGTACAGCGGCTTACCGGGAGCGAGCAGGTGCGACTGGCCGACGAACTCTTCGAGCCGGTGCGGCCGCATGCGATCCGCGAGCGGGCGCAGGTCCCGGGCGCGATCATCGCCGAGCAGTGACTGTTGCGTGGTGTTGCGGCGGGCCATGGCAACAGCGGTCCGTCAGCCCTGGGGCGTCCCGATCACATCGACGCCGGCTGGCGGCTGGAACTTGAGTCTCGCGGCGTCGATGCGCGCATTGCGCTCGCTATGAGAGAAATCCAGTTGCACGGTCTGACCCAGACGATCGTTGACGATCATGCGGGCTAATTTGTCGCCGCTGAACCCGAGTTGGGCGCGAACAAAATCCGCTTCGGCACTACGCGGCTTGACTTCGACCCAATCAAGCCCGTCGTGCGCGGCGCCGGCGCTGATGTCGAAGCTGTCGTGCAACTGCGCGGCCGAGCCCGATAGCAGCACGATCGGCGTCGCGGACAGTGCCGTTTCGACCGGCTTGACGGTGATCTGCGCCAGCTCGCGGTCGTAGAACCAGAGATTCTTGCCGTCGGCCACCAGCACCTGGCTGCGCGCCTCGTTGCCTGGGCTCCCGTCCGCCTCCGCCGGCGCGTAATCCCAACGAAACCTGCCGGGACGCTGCACCAGCAGCTTGCCCGATCCGGCCTCGGTCTGCGTGCCCTCGCCGTTGGTCACTGTTTGAGTGAAGGCGGCGCTGAGGCTGTTGAGACCGCTCAAGTACCGGTCGAGCGCATTCGCGCCGGGTACCGCGGCCGAGGCATGCACCGCGAGCGGCGCGAGCAGCGAAACGAAGGCCGCACCGAGGCCGATGCGGCTGGCGCGCGGCATCACTCCCCCGGCGACGGCGGCGCCAGCACTTCACGCCCGCCGTTGGACTGCAGCGGCCCGACGATGCCCGCAAGCTCCATCGCTTCGAGCATGCGCGCCGCGCGGTTATAGCCGATCTTGAGACGCCGCTGCACGTAGGAAATGGACGGTTTGCGCTCACTGGTGACGATGCGCACCGCCTCATCGTAGAGCGGATCCTGCTCCGGATCGCCCGCACTGACGGTGCCGAATTCCTCCTCCTCGCCCAGGATACCGCCGATCGGCGTCGATGGACCGCGCAGCACCTCCTCGATGTAGTTCGGCGTCGCGGCGTGCTTGAGCGCATCGACCACGCGGTGCACTTCCTGATCGGATACGAACGCGCCATGCACGCGTGTCGGCATCGATGTGCCCGGCGGCAGGTACAGCATGTCGCCGTGCCCGAGCAGCGACTCGGCGCCCATCTGATCGAGAATGGTGCGCGAGTCGACCTTCGCGGACACCTGGAAGGCGATGCGCGTCGGAATGTTGGCCTTGATGAGACCCGTGATCACATCGACCGAGGGTCGCTGCGTCGCGAGTATCAGATGGATACCTGAGGCGCGCGCCTTCTGCGCCAGGCGTGCAATCAGTTCCTCGACCCTCTTGCCGACGATCATCATGAGGTCGGCGAGCTCATCGATGATCACGACCACGTACGGCAACGGCTCGAGATTCGGAATCGCGCTCTGATCGATGCCCGGATCATTGGCCGCGCGCTGCAGCATCACCGGATCGCGGATCGGCCTGTTCTCCTCGATCGCATCCTTCACGCGCCGGTTGTAGCCGGCGATATTGCGCACGCCGAGCGCCGACATGAGCTGGTAGCGCCGCTCCATCTCGGCCACACACCAGCGCAATGCGTTGGCCGCCTGCTTCATGTCGGTGACCACGGGCGACAGCAGATGCGGAATGCCTTCGTACACCGAGAGCTCGAGCATCTTCGGATCGATCATGATCAGCCGCACGTGCTCGGCCGTGGACTTGTAGAGGAGGCTCAGCACCATGGCGTTGAGCGCCACCGATTTGCCCGAGCCGGTCGTGCCTGCGATCAGCAGGTGCGGCATGCGCGCCAGATCGGCCACCACCGCCATCCCGCCGATGTCCTTACCGAGCGCCAGCGCCAGCGGTGAGGCCACGTCCTCGTAGGTCCTGGAGCGGATGATCTCGCCCAGGGTCACGACCTCGCGCTTCTCATTCGGGATCTCGAGGCCCATGACCGACTTGCCCGGAATTACCTCGACCACGCGCACGCTGATGGTCGAGAGTGCGCGCGCCAGATCCTTCGACAGCGCGGTGATCTGACTCGCCTTGACCCCCGGCGCCGGCCGCAACTCGAAGCGCGTGACCACCGGCCCCGGATGCACCGCGACGACGTCGACCTCGACGCCGAAATCCTTGAGCTTGAGCTCGACCAGGCGCGACATGGCCTCGAGCGCCTCGGCCGAATACGACGGCTCGCGGTACCCCGGATCGTCGAGCATATCGAGTGGCGGTAGCTCGCGCGCCTGCGGCGGATCGAACAGCGGCACCTGCCGCTCCTTCTCGGCCCGCTCGCTCTTGGGCGGCGCCGGCGCCGGTGCCTCGATGCGCGGTGCCACGCGCGGCAGTGCGCGCTTCTGCTCGGCCTGCAGGGCCTCCTTGCGCT
>DASYNV010000166.1:0-3195 GCA_036008365.1 Steroidobacteraceae bacterium
GTTGTCTTCGCCGAAGCCCGCGCTCTCGAGATCGCGCGCGAGTGACTCGCGCTCCGCACTCGCGGGCAGCTCTTCGAGCATGTAGCGGTCGAAGACGTAAATCAGAATGTCAAATACAGTGTTATCCATCGTCCAGTTGAATCGGTTAACCGTGCCGGTCGGTGTCAGCCGTGGCGCTCGTCCCACAATCGCACGTAGCGGCCTCCTGCCTCTGCCCCGATCGCGCCCTGAAGCTCAAGAAACAACAACATAGACGCGATGGACTGGCTCGGAAAGCCGGTTCTCTCGACCAGCATATCGACGCTGGCCGACTCGGAACCGAGGGCATCTAACAGGATTTTGTGCCCCTTGTCCAACCGGGTGCCGGGCGGTGTGACGCGTTTGCGGCTCAAGGCCGCTGTCATATCGTCCTGTTTGGCGGTGAATCCGGGAATCTCACGCAGGATATCGGGCGCGCCTTCGACCAGCCGCGCGCCGTCGCGGATCAGCTGATGGCAGCCTCGTGCCTGCGGGTTGTGGATCGGCCCCGGGATCGCAAACACGGCTCGCCGTTGGCGCGCGGCCAGCCGCGCCGTGATCAGTGAGCCGCTGTCGTCGGCGGCCTCGACCACGAGCGTTCCGAGGCTCAAACCGCTGATCAGTCGATTGCGGCGTGGAAAGCTCCAGCGTACGGGCGCCGCGCCGCGTGGTAATTCGCTGACCAGGGCACCGTCGGCAGCAATTCGCTCGGCCAGCGGGCGATGCCGGCGCGGATAAATCTGATCGAGCCCTGCCCCGAGCACCGCTACCGTGCGGCCGCCGGCTGCCAGCGCACCCTCGTGCGCCGCCGCGTCGATGCCGAGTGCGAGGCCGCTGGTAATGGTCAGCCCGGCGCGCGACAACTCCGCGGCGAGCTGCATTGCGGTGCGGCGCCCTGGGATGCTCGGAGTGCGTGAACCGACCATGGCAAGCTGCGGCTCGCTCAAGGTAGCGGCCCGGCCGCGCACAAAAAGCACCCCTGGGGCGTCGCGGATCGCGGCGAGCTGGGGCGGATAGCCGGGACTCAGCGCGTCGATCAGTACGATGCGATGCCGTTCGTGCCAGCGGCGATCCGCATCGATGAGTGCACGCTCGGGCGCGCTGAGCCAGGCACTCGCGGCGGCCGGCAGTCCGAGGTTCTCGAGCGATGCCGCCGATTCAGCCAGCAACGCTTCGGCCGCAGCGATCCCGGGTTGTGCGAACCCTAAGCGCCTGAGCGCGCCGCGCAGTTTCAGCGCGGTCAGGCCGGTAGCGCGGCCGAGGATCAGTTGCAGCGTGACCGCGTCCATCTGCGCGCAGCATAGGCGCGCAGGTACCGCGCGCAGATACCGCGTTCGTGACGCGAATGAGCAGAAATCAGCGCGAGCTTATGGACTGCGGACGTGCGAGTAGGTGCCGATCGGTGTGGTGTCGTTGAGGATCAGCCCGTAGCTCATCTGCGGATAGGTCTTGAACACCAGCAGCGTACCGGCGTTCTCGGTCGGCAGCTTGACGTTCGGGTGTGTCAGGCAGGTACTGAAATCCTTGATGTGAGCGCACTGATCGTCCGATGTTCCCTGGACTTCCTCGGCCGTCAGCACGTTGCCGCGCTCGAGCCCATCGCTCGAGCCGCGGTTGATCGCAACCACATCGTACTGACCGGCGACATCCGCGCCTTCGACCACGGCGATGATCTCGCCGCGGACCGGGTGAGCGGGCGGGTGCGGCTTGAAATCCGAGGTCGGGGTGGCATCTTCAGACACCAGCACATCGCCCTGCAGCGTCTCGCGCTCTGAGTCGGTGAGCGTGGCCTTGGCAATCGGACCCGGCCGCATGAGCTGTGCGGTGCCGGCATAGATGGCGAGATAGCCGAGCTTGCGGCCCCCATCGGGATCCTTCAGCTCCTCATCGACGTGCATGACCGCATAGCGCGCGCCGGTGGTCTGCGCGTCGAGCTTCTTGATGTACACCTCATCGCCCGCACCCGCGATGTCGTGCTCGCCACGCAGCGCGAGAATGTAGGGTGCCTTGCTGACTTCCTCGCGCGAGAGCACGCCGGGGCGCTCGAGAAAGGCCGCAATGACGTTGTAGGGAATGGTCGGGATCGCGCTCTCGAGCGGCGCGCTGCGCAACATCGGCTCGAGCTTACCGCCAGGCAGGTTGACGCCGCGCACGATCTGCAGCGATGTACGACCATCGCCCGACAGCGCCAGGTGCACGCTGTCACCCGGATAAATACGATGCGGGTTCGCGATCTTCGGATTGACGTACCAGATCTCCGGCCAGAGCCAGGGATCGCGCAGGAACACGTTGGCAATGCCCCAGAGGGTGTCGCCGCGCTTGACCACGTAATCCCTGGGCGCGCCGGCCTTCAGTGCCGGTCCCGCGTCCGACATCACCGTGGTGGTGGTGTCATTGTCGGATCCGGCGTCGCCGAGCATTTCGGTGTCGGTTTGCGGGCCCGCGGCGGCCGCGCCGCTGTCGGCGGCGGGCGTAACGGCCAAACTGGTGGTGTCGGTTGCGTGGGCGCTGGGCCCGCTGGAGCAACCAGCGATCGCCAGCAGCAACGTCAAGCCGGCGCAGCCGAGCACTTCGCGGCTAGCGCTAAAGATCTGGTTCGAAAACATCCCTGCTACCTCTTCGAGCCGGGTAGGGCGTCGGGCCCGGCTGTTATAAACTTACCTGCGCGCAAACGCACTGAGATCCTTGCGCTTTGTGCACTGGGTCACGTGGCGGAGCTTTCGGCCCCTGGTCCTTGAAATATTGGCACATTTCCCCACGTTTAAGAACCGGAGCTTATGCCATGTCACGATTGAGCATTCTCGAATTCCCCGATCCGCGTCTGCGCACGCGGGCCCAACCCGTGCGGATCTTCGATGATGCGTTGCAGCGACTGATCGCCGATATGTTCGAGACCATGTACGGTGCCCCGGGCATCGGGCTGGCCGCAACCCAGGTCAACGTGCACCGTCAGCTCCTGGTCATGGACACGAGCCAGGACAAGAATCAGCCTCAAGTTTTCATCAACCCGGAGATCCTGAGCCGCGACGGCGTCGAAGTGTCGGAGGAAGGCTGTCTTTCGGTTCCGAGCGTGTTCGAAGAGATTGAGCGCGCGGCGCGCGTCTCGGCGCGGGCGCAGAACCCCGACGGCAGCGTGTTCGAACGCGATCTCGTTGGGCTCGATGCGGTGTGCCTGCA
>DASYNV010000167.1:0-8387 GCA_036008365.1 Steroidobacteraceae bacterium
AAGCTTCACGGCGCAGAGCGCGGTCCGGGCCGACGCAGACCGCATGCAGTCCGTCATCGCGGCGTTCGAGCAGGCGACCGGCGCGGTGCTGGCGCAGCTCATGAGCGGCATCGCTGCCGCGCCGCTGCAATAGCCTCGACAAAGGTCGCAGCCACCAGAGTGGCCTAGACATATCAGCGCATCGTCACCAGCTCCTCGGCGGCGGTCGGATGGATCGCGACCGTATCGTCGAAGTCACGCTTGGTGGCGCCCATGCGCACCGCCACGGCGAAGCCCTGCATCATCTCGTCGGCGCCCGGTCCGATGACGTGAACGCCGATGATTTTCAGTTGTTCGCCCAGCGTCACGAGCTTCATGTGGGCATGGGGCTTGCGTTGCGTGAAGACGTGGTACATCGGCACGAAGGCGCTGGTGAAGATCTTCACGGCATCGCCGTAACGCGAGCGCGCGTCCCGCTCGCTGAGGCCAACGGTGCCGATCGGTGGGTGGCTGAACACCACGGTGGCGATGTTCTCGTAGTCGAGCTTGCGCTCGGGTTGGCCGCCGAACAGCCGATCGGACAGGCGCCGGCCCGCGGCAATCGCCACCGGCGTGAGTCCGGTGTGCTGCGTGACGTCCCCAATCGCATACAAGTGCTCGATGTTCGTGGCCTGGTAGGCGTCGACCAGCACATGACCGCCGCCATCGCGCCGGACATTGAGCGCATCGAGGCCGAGCTCGATCGAGGCCGGCGCGCGCCCGACTGCCCAGACCAGACTGTCGAACGGTCCGAGCGTGCGCCCGTCGGTGAGCTGCAGCATGAGTTCGCCGGCGCCGTTACGGTCGAGCGCACGCGGTATCGAGTGCGTGACCAAATCCATGCCTTCGTCGCGCATGATCGTCAGCAGCGACTCACCCAGCATGGTGTCGAAGCTTCGCAACAGGCAGTCGTGCCGCAAGACCACGGTGGTGTTCGAGCCGAGCGCCGCGAAAACCCCGCTGAGCTCGGCCGCGACGTAGCCTGCGCCGACGATGGCGACGCGTTCGGGCCGCTCGGGCAGTTCGAAGAAACCGTCCGAGGTGATGCCGAGCGATGCGCCTGGAACCTGCGGAATCAGCGGCACGCCGCCGCTGGCCAGGATGATCGTGCCGGCCGTGATCTCGCGTTCACCGACCCTGACCGATTGCGGCGACTGCAGCCGCGCACAGCCACGCAGCAGCTCGACTTTGTGACGCTCCAGATTGCGCGCATGGACCACGTTGAGACGCTCGATGAAGGCATCCCGCGCGCTCTTGAGACGCCCCCAGTCGTGCCGGCCGAGGGTCAGCTCGAAGCCGTAGCCGGACGCGTCCTGCAAGGTATGGCCGATCTGGCCGGCACTCCACATGATCTTCTTCGGTACGCAGCCGACGTTGACGCAGGTGCCGCCGAGCCGGTGCGCTTCTATGACGAGCGTGCGCGCCCCGTAGTCGGCCGCCCGCTGCGAGCAGGCCAGGCCGCCGCTGCCGCCGCCGATTACAATCAGGTCGTAGTCAAAGGCCATGCCGGGCTTCCTTCGATTTGCTGCTTCGGTTGTGTCTAAAGACGATGTTACACCGCATACTCATGGCTAAAATGCGCACACCCGAATCGTAAGGTGGTATCGATGGCGTCAGGGCCCAACGACAATCCGCTGCTGCAGGACACCGCGTTGCCGCGTTTCGACGCCATCGCGCCCGAGCAGATGGAGCCGGCCATCGCACGCCTGATCGCCGAGCAGCGCGCGCGCGTGGCACAGATCGAGGCCGAGCCGAATCCGAGCTTCTGCAGCGTGGTGGAGCCGCTCGAGGAGCTGCAGCACCGCCTGAGCCGGGTGTGGTCGCCGATCGGGCATCTCAATGCGGTCATGAACTCCGAAGCCCTGCGGGTGGCCTACAACGCCTGCCTGCCGCTGCTGTCGGAGTACCACACCGACCTGGCCCAGAGCGAACGGCTGTACCGCGCCTATGCGCACGTCAGCGAGCGCGAGACCGGGTCGCTGGACGGTGTACAGCGCGAGGTGATCGAGCACGCCTTGCGCGAGTTCCGGCTGGCCGGTGTGGCGCTCGACCCGGCCCGCAAAGCGCGCTTCAAGGCCGTGATGATGGAGTTGTCACGGCTGTCGGCCAAGTTCGAGGAGAACGTGCTCGACGCCACCAACGCCTGGTCGCATCCGGTACACGATCGCGGCCAGATCGCCGGCATCAACGAGGGCGTGCTCGAGCAGGCGCAGCGCCGTGCCGCCGAGAACGGCAGCGACGGCTGGCTGTTCGGGCTCGACCAGCCGACCTACGTCGCGGTGGTCACGGATGCGGAATCCGCGCCGCTGCGGCGCGCATTCTACGAAGCCTGGTCGACCCGGGCGTCGGACCAGGGGCCGAGCGCCGGCCGGTTCGACAACAGCGCGGTCATGGAAGACATTCTGCGGCTGCGGCACGAGGCCGCGCAGCTGCTGGATTTCGGCAGCTTCGCCGACTATGCGCTCGCGAACCGCATGGCGCGCACCGTGCCGGAGGTCACCGACTTCCTGAGCGAGCTGGTGCGTGCCGCCAAGCCCGCGGCCGCCGCCGAGCTGGCCGAGCTCGAGCAATTTGCCGGGCGCCGGCTCGATGCCTGGGATGTCACCTACTACTCCGAGCGTTTACAGCAAAGCCGCTACTCGGTGTCGCAGGAGGAACTGCGCGACTACCTGCCGCTGACGCGCGTGCTGCAGGGGCTGTTCGACGTGGCCGAGAAGCTGTTCGACGTGCGCATCCGCGAGCGTGGCGGCGTGCCGGTATGGCATGCCGACGCGCGCTACTTTGAGGTACAGGCGCCGAACGGCGCGCCGCTGGCAAGCTTCTATCTGGATGCCTATGCGCGTCCGCACAAGCGCAGCGGCGCCTGGATGGATGACTGCATCGGCCGCAAGGCTCTCAACGGCCAGACCACGCTGCCGGTGGCCTACCTGGTCTGCAATTCACTGCCGCCGTCGGGCGACCGGCCGGCGCTGCTCACGCACGATGACGTCGTGACGCTGTTCCACGAGTTTGGCCACGGCCTGCATCACATGCTGACCCGGGTCAACTATCCAAGCCTCGCCGGCATCAACGGCGTCGCCTGGGATGCGGTGGAGCTGCCGAGCCAGTTCATGGAGAACTATGCCTGGCAACACGACGTGCTCAATCGCATCTCGGCGCACGTGCGCAGCGGCGAGCCGATACCGGCCGAGAAGCAACGGCAGCTGATTTCGACCCGCAGCTTCCAGGCCGGGCTGCAGACGCTGCGGCAGGTCGAGTTCGCGCTGTTCGACATGCGGCTGCACGCCGAATACGACCCCGCGCGCGGCGGCCGCGTCTACCAGGTCCTGCATGAGGTGCGGCGCGAGGTGTCGGTGATCCCGATTCCCGAGTGGAACCGCTACCCCCACAACTTCAGCCACATCTTTGCCGGCGGCTACGCCGCGGGCTACTACAGCTACAAGTGGGCCGAGGTGCTGGCGGCCGACGCCTTCAGCGCGTTCGTGGAGCGCGGCGCGTTCGATCGCGCCACCGCGCGGCGCTTTCTCGACAGCATCCTGGCCCGCGGCGGCAGTCGCGACGCGCTCGAGTCGTTCGTCGAATTTCGCGGCCGCAAGCCCGAGGTCGCGGCGCTGCTGCGTCAGTACGGCATCGCGGCCTGAGGCCGACGCGCGCGGCGCGTGAGCCGCAACATCCACTGCCTGATTGCCATTTGGTCCGTCTAGAGCCCGCTCCAGGACTTGCACCAGCCGGCCGCCTTGACCAGCTTGCCCGGGAACAGTGTGCAGGTGCCCTGTGCAGTCCCGCCGCCGTAGATCGAGCAGTTCGAGCACAGCGCACCCGGCGGCGCGTTCTTGGCCTGCTTGGCGTCGGCGACATATTGCTCGGACTTGGCGGCCGGATCGCTCTCGCTGAGCAATGGCAGGTTCTCCGCGCCGGCGGCGGCGCGTGACTCGAGCGCGACGACCGGTGCGAGCGTCAGGCCGAGCGCCAGGCGCCGCAGCAGCATTCGCCGCTCGCGATTCAAGCGTGCTGTCATGACTTCCCTCCGATACCGAGCCCGGCGAACCCGAGCAGCGTCAATACTCCGAGCAGAGCGTACACCAGCGCCGCGGCCACACGGATCCAATTCAGCGGCACCACGCGTGTGACCTTCTCCGCCAGCAGTACCGTGGGCACGTTGACGATCATCATGCCGATGGTGGTGCCGGCCACGACTGCGATCAGGTCGCGATACTTGGCGGCCAGCGCCAGCGCGACGATCTGGGTCTTGTCGCCCATCTCTGCCATGAAGAAGGCCGTGGCGGTGACGATAAAGGCGCCGTAACCGTCGGCGGCGCGTGGCTTGTCGTCCAGCTTATCCGGAATCCACACCCAGGCGGCCAGCACCAGGAAGGAAATGCCGAGTATCCAGCGCAGCAGCAGCGGGCTCAGCAGCGAGCCCGCCCATTGCCCGGCCAGCGCGGCGATCAGGTGATTGGCCAGCGTCGACACAAGCACGCCGAGTATGACGGCCACCGGCCGCCGCAGCTGCGTCGCCAGGATCAATGCCAGCAGCTGGGTCTTGTCGCCGAGCTCGCCAAGGGCGACCGAGGCGATCGAGACCAGAAAAGCTTCCATGCGGAATCCTAGGGGGTCTGATCCCGCTGGGCCAGGCGATAGCCGACTCCGGTTTCGGTGAGCAGCCACTGCGGCCGCGCCGGATCCGGTTCGAGCTTGCCGCGCAATTGCTTCATGTAGACGCGCAGATAGTGCGTCTGCTCGGTACTCGCGGGGCCCCAGACCTGCTGCAGCAGCACGCGATGCGTGACCACGAAGCCGATGTGCTCGGCCAGCACTTCCAATAGCCGATATTCGATCGGCGTCAGGTGCAGCTCGCGGCCGTCCGCGGCCCGCGCCGTGCGCGCCTTCAGGTCGATGCGCCAGTCGCCGATGAGCAGCAGCGCGCCACTGGCGCCGGCCGCGGCGCTATGCCGTAGCGCCACCTGCACGCGCGCCGCGAGCTCGCGCGCGCCGAACGGTTTGGTGATGTAGTCGTCGGCACCCGCTTCGAGCGCCGCGACCTTGTCGACCTCGGCGCTGCGTGCCGACAGCACGATGATCGGCACGCGCGACCAGGAGCGCACGCCGCTGATCACTTCCATGCCGTCGCGATCGGGGAGACCGAGATCGACGAGTACGAGATCCGGTTTATGGGTGCGGGCCGCGATCAAGGCCCGAGCGGCCGTTTCAGCCTCGATGATACGGAACTGCTCGAGCCCGAGCAGCGTGCGCAGCACCCGTCGGATCTGTGGATCGTCCTCGACGATCAGCACGGCACGGCTGGCGAGCGTCATTTCGGCATGACTTCAGGGGCGGCAGTCAGCGCGGGCTCATCGGACTTTGGCACACTGAACCGGAAGGCCGCGCCGCGCGGAGCGCGATTCTCCGCCCAGATGCGCCCGCCGTGCAGACGCACGATGGTGCGGCAGATCGCAAGCCCGAGTCCGATGCCGCCGGCCGCGCTCTCGGGTGAGCCGCGCTGAAATTTCTCGAACAGCACCTCAGGATCGTTGCCCGGCAACCCGGGCCCGTCATCCTCGACGCTGATCTCGACCTGGCGCGTCAGCGCGTGCGCGCCGATGCGGATCTCGCTGCCGGCCGGTGTGTACTTGCTGGCGTTGTCGAGCAGATTCTCGAGCACCTGCTCGATCAACCGACCATCGACCTGCAGCAGTGGCAATGACTCCGGTATCTCGATGCGTACCCGGTGTGCGCGCAGCCGCGCTTCGAGGCGATGCAGTACCGAGCCGACCAGCTCGCCGAGCTCGTACTGCTCGAAGCGCGGCTGGATGGCGCCGGTTTCGAGGCGCACGAGATCGAGCAGCGTCGTGATGCGCTCGCTCATGTGCGTGGCCTCTTCGCTGACCGTGCCCGCGAGTGCCCGGCGGTCCGCGGGGCTCAGGGCCTCGAGATTGCCCGCGAGCGTCGCGGCGCCGCCGGCGATGGTGGCCAGCGGCGTGCGTAGATCGTGCGAGATCGAAGCCAGCAGCGCATTGCGGATCGCTTCGGTCTCGGCGCGCACCTCGGCCGCCTGGGCGTGGGAGGCGAATTCCGCGCGCTCGAGCGCGAGCCCGGTCTGCGAGGCGAAGGTCTCGAGCAGCCGGAACTGCTCCGGCAGCGTCACGCGCCGCTCATTGCGCGGCAACACGCCCAGCACGCCGAACACGCGCTCGCCGCCGGACAGCGGCAGATACAGTCCGGCGGCGCCGCTCAAGGTATCGGTGCCCAGTCCCGCGGGCTTGTTGTGATCAAACACCCATTGCGCCACTCCGAGATCGGCGCCGGTGTAGGAGAGCTCGCGCGCGGGCGCGCGCGGATAAACCACGCGCGCATGCTCGTCGGGAAACAGCACCACCGAGCGGCTCGCGAACACCTCACTGACGTGGCTGGCGGCGACCGCGGCCATTTCCTCGCGGCCGCGTGTCTGTGCGAGCTGCCGCGTCATGGCGTACAGCAGCGCGGTACGGCGCTCGCGGTGCCCGGCGACGCGCGCCTGGAGTCGCACACTGGCGTTGAGATTGCCAATGATCAGCGCGACGCTCAGCATGATCGCGAAGGTCAGCAGGTACTGCACGTCGCTGACCGCGAATGAATAGCGCGGCGGCACGAACATGAAATCGAATGCGAGCACGCCGAGAATCGAGCTCAGCAGCGCAGCCCGGCGGCCGCCGTATACGGCCACGAGCGAGCTGCTCAACAGATAAACCATGACGAGGTTTGCCTGTCCGAGCTGCGGAAAGTAGCGGTAGAAGAACGAGCAGAGTGCCGTGGCGGTCGCGGTGCTCGCAACCGCCAGCAGGTAGCGCGGCCAGCGCTGCTTTTCCGAGCCGGCGCTCGCGACACTGAGATCATCGCTGATCGGCTCGAGCGGACCCTGCGGCGCCCGCTCGCCGCCGATTACCAGCACATCGACATCGCGGCTCGCCGACAGCAGCTGATCGGTGGCCGAGGGCCGAAACAGACGCCGCCACGGCGGACGCCGCGGCCGGCCGACCAGCAGGCGCGTGACATTGCGCGTGCGCGCGTATTCGAGCAGTTCGGCGGCCGCCGATGAGCCGCCGAGCGTGATGGCTTCGGCGCCGAGCGATGCGGCCAGCCGCAGGATCGCGATGCGCCGATTGCGCTCGGCCTCTGACAGTCGAATCAGATCCGGCGTCTCGACGTACACCACCAGCCACTCGGCATCGAGGCCGTCGGCGAGGCGCTTGCCGGCGCGCACCAGCCGTTCGGCCTGGCGGTCGGGTCCCACGGCGACCAGCAGCCGTTCGCGCGCGGCCCAGGCGCCGCGCACGGACTTCTCCTGCCGATAGGCGCGCATGGCCTGATCGACCCGATCGGCGGTCTTGCGCAATGCCATCTCACGCAGCGCGATCAAATTGCCCTTGCGGAAGAAATTCTCGAGTGCCTGCTGCGCCTGGTCGGCCACGTAGACCCGGCCCTCGCGCAGGCGCTGCAGCAGATCATCGGGCGGCAGATCGACCAGCTTCACCTCGTCGGCCGAGTCGAACACGTGATCGGGTACCGTTTCGAGCTGGCGCGCGCCGGTGATCTGGGTGACGACGTCGCTCAGTGACTCGAGGTGCTGCACATTGACCGTCGTGTAGACGTCGATGCCGGCATCGAGCAGCTCATCGATGTCCTGCCAGCGTTTTTCGTGGCGCGGCGGCGGATCCCCACCGCTGATGTTGGTGTGCGCGAGCTCGTCCACGAGCAGCAGTTGCGGCTTGCGCGCCAGCGCCGCATCGAGATCGAATTCGCGTCGAACGCTGTTGCCGACCGTGACCGGCAGCGGCGGCAATTGCTCGAGCCCGGCCAGCAGCTGCTCGGTCTCCGGCCGGCCATGCAGCTCGACGTAGCCGACGACGACGTCGCGCCCATCGCGCGCGCTGCGCTGGGCGGCTTCGAGCATCGCATAGCTCTTGCCGACACCGGCATTGGCACCAAAGAAAATCGTCAGCCGGCCGCGCGCTTCGCGCACGGCCGCTGCTTGCACCCGAGCCAGCAGTACGTCGGGGTCGGGCCGGCTCACCACGGTCCGGTTTTTTGCCCGATCCACCACAGCAGGCCGAGGGTCGCCGTATCCTGGTGGCTGCGCAGCAGACCCAGGGTATCGGACAAAAAATAGGCGCGATTCGATGCGTCACGGCGCAGCTCACCGCGCACCAGGAAGCCCTCCGCCACTTTGTATTCGGTCGTCAAAGTGCCCTCCTTGAGGTACTGCGGCACACCACTGAACAGGCCGTTGCGATCTTCCAGGTATTCGGTCCGCAACGCCACTGCGACCCGTGGCGTGAGCTGGTAGCGCGCATAGAGAGCGCCGCCCTCGGTGCGCGCTCCAGGCGAGTAGG